>NZ_JAWXVZ010000011.1:0-144793 GCF_033843645.1 Nesiotobacter zosterae
TATGAACACCAAAACACAAGCTACGGCGGCGTAAGTCGCAAGGGGTAGTTTTAGGCCGCGCCGCAGACCTAAAAAACGAAAACCCCGCCAAAAATATGACGGGGTTTGTCATCAATCTGAGCCCCGCACCAAGCGGGGCTTTTTCTTTTAGATATCTAGGTTTGCGACTGAAAGAGCATTGGCCTGAATGAACTCACGTCGTGGCTCGACCTCATCACCCATCAGCTTGGTGAAAATGTCGTCGGCAGCATCTGCCTCCTTGATCTTCACCTGAAGGAGAGAGCGCACATTCGGATCCAATGTGGTCTCCCAAAGTTGTTCCGGGTTCATCTCACCCAGCCCCTTGTAGCGCTGCATGGAAATGCCTTTGCGACCCTGGGCAAAAATAGCTTCCAACAACGCTTGCGGGCCACGCACCTCTGTATGTTTGTCCCTGCGCACCAAGGTAGCCGCCTTCACATACACTTCATTCAAATAGTCGTGATAGGAGTTCAAACGGCGCGCATCAGCCGAGCCCAGCAAGGCTGCATCAATTCGAGCGACTTCAAGAACGCCACGCACTTCACGCTTGAAGACAAGGTCGCCTTCGTCAGTTGCCTCGCCTTCCCAACCTTGCTCAAATTCGTCGGCCAGAATATCCAGACGGCGGGCAATATACGCCGCAGCCTCCCTGGCCTTTTCTGGATTGTGCAGGTTGTCAGGATTGAGCGCACCCGCAATGGCAGCCTGCTCCACTACCTGACGATCATAACGGGAGTGAAGGCCGTTCAGGATGGCTGAAACTTCGCGCGCTTTTTCAATGACTGCACGCAGATCGTTCGCCGAACGAACTTCGCCCGTTGCCAGCTGCAAGCTGCTGTCGTCCAAACCGTTGCTGATCAGGTATTCTTCAAGGGCGGCTTCGTCCTTCAAATACTGTTCGGACTGGCCGCGTTTCACCTTATAAAGCGGTGGCTGCGCAATGTAGACGTAGCCGTGCTCGATGAGCTCCGGCATCTGGCGGAACAAGAACGTCAGGAGAAGAGTACGAATGTGCGCACCATCCACATCAGCATCGGTCATGATGATGATCTTGTGGTACCGCAGTTTTGCCAGATCGAACTCTTCGCGACCAATCCCTGTGCCAAGCGCCGTAATCAAGGTACCGATTTCCTGAGAGGAAATCATTTTGTCGAAACGCGCCCGCTCCACATTGAGGATTTTACCACGCAGCGGAAGTACGGCCTGATTGCCACGATGACGCCCCTGCTTTGCAGAGCCGCCCGCGGAGTCACCCTCCACGATGAACAGTTCCGCTTTGGAAGCATCGCGCTCCTGACAGTCGGCCAGCTTGCCGGGCAGGGACGCGACATCCAACGCGCCCTTTCTGCGGGTTAGCTCACGAGCCTTTCGGGCTGCTTCCCGAGCACTCGCCGCTTCCACGATTTTTGAAACGATGGACTTCGCCGGAGCAGGGTTTTCTTCTAGCCAAGTGGACAGAGCCTCACCGACCAGGTTCTCAACCACAGGACGGACTTCTGAAGAAACCAGCTTATCCTTGGTCTGAGAGGAGAACTTGGGATCTGGAACCTTCACGGAAAGAACGCAGGAGAGACCCTCACGGCAGTCTTCACCCGTCGGGTTCACCTTCTCGCGCTTGAGAAGCCCTGACGTGTCCGCATAGGAGGTTAGCTGACGGGTTAGAGCACTACGGAAACCCGCGAGGTGCGTACCACCATCTCGCTGAGGAATGTTGTTTGTGAAGCATAGAACCTGCTCGTGGTAGCTGCTGTTCCACCACATGGCAACTTCAACCGTGATGCCGTCACGCTCTGCCGTCATGGTCAGCGGCGTTTCGATGATTGGCTGCTTGGCGCGATCAAGGTAGCGCACGAATTCTTCCAGACCACCTTCGTAGAACAGCTCCTCACGTATCGGCTCCACGCCCCGGTTGTCCGTAAGGATGATGCGGGCACCGGAGTTCAAGAACGCGAGCTCTCGCAGGCGGTGCTCAAGCGTTTCATAGTCGAAATCAATCTTTGTGAACGTCTCAGGAGAGGGCGTAAAGGTCACTTCTGTGCCGGAGCGGCCTACAGCATCACCAATGACCTCCAGCGGCGCTTCGGCATCGCCATGGCGGAAACGGACAAAGTGCTCCTTGTCATTGCGGAAGATGCGCAGCTCGAGTGTGGTCGACAGTGCATTCACCACAGATACACCCACGCCGTGGAGACCGCCAGACACCTTGTAGGAGTTGCTGTCGAACTTACCACCCGCATGAAGCTGAGTCATAATCACTTCAGCAGCTGAGATGCCTTCTTCCGGATGGATATCTACCGGAATACCACGACCATTGTCGGTGACGGTTACCGAGCCATCTGGATTGAGCGTAACCGTAACATGGTCAGCGTGACCGGCCAGCGCTTCGTCGATGGAGTTGTCAACCACCTCATAGACCATGTGGTGCAGGCCAGAACCGTCATCCGTGTCCCCGATATACATGCCTGGGCGCTTGCGAACAGCATCCAAGCCCTTCAGGACTTTGATCGAGCCAGCGCCATATTCCGCGCTTGCCTCAGGAGTCTCAGGTCCGTCGTTTTCAGGGGTCGATGTATCGCTCATTCGAATCAATTCACTCTACGGTTTTTGGGCATTTAAACCCTTATAAATCCTTGAGCGCGCCGTTCAACCAATCAGAGGATTTGCCCCCTGCTAAACTTAGGTAAACTCGGGAAAATTCCCGTATTTCAGAGGGCGTGGAACTCTAGCGTGTGGCAATGGCGACCGCTGCACCTACCATTACGGCACTTGCGCTTTTGGTAAGCCGGTTAACAGCACGCTGTGAAGTCATCATCTTGCGCGCCCGGCTGGCCAAAAGCACATATCCACCCAGCACCACGGTAAGTGTAACCTGCAGCACCAGCACCAACTCGCCATAAAACAACAACGTCATCTGATCCAGCGGAATGAGGTTCGGCATCAAGGCCATGTAGAACAACACGACCTTCGGGTTGCCAAGCGTGAGAGTGAAACCCGCCAAATAGGCCGAGAGCCGCGTCCCCTTCAGTTCGGCGTCACTCACTTCATCGGCCTGCTTGAAGGCCCCCGCACGCCACATTTTTACAGCTAAGTACAGCAAGTAAGCGGCGCCCAAATACTTCAAGATGACAAAGGCCCAAGCAAACGTGCTGGCGATTGCTGCCATGCCGAGCGCCGCCAAGGTGAACCAGACCAGATCTCCGCTGAGCATACCCATGCAAAAGGCTGGAGCCCCACGCGTCCCGCTGCCAAGCACCCGTGCAACAAGAGCGGCGATACCTGGGCCCGGAGTTATTGCAGCGACAAAAAGCGTGCCAGCAAACAAAATGATTGATGCATAATCCATGAGGTGAAACCCGAAATTATACTCAGCGATCCTATTACGTTGCCTCGTACTCTACTGCAAAGTCCTCACCGAAACCCTTTAGGATTTCTCAAAGCGGCGTGATGTTCGCTTCGTCCACTGCGAAACGTTGGGATCCAGCTGGCAAATCCTGAAACAAACTGACGTCCGTTCCCGTCATGAAAACTTGGCCCCCAATTGCCTCAAGTCTTGCGAACAATGCCGCGCGGCGGCCAGGATCCAGATGGGCAGCGACCTCGTCAAGCAGGAGCAGCGGCGCCATTCCTGCAACAGCCGTCGTCAAGCTGGCGTGGGCGAGGACCAGACCAATTAGCAGAGCCTTTTGTTCGCCAGTGGAGGCTAGAGCGGCGGGAAGATTTTTATCGGCATGATGAACCACGAGATCAGATCGGTGAGGACCGTCCAGTGTCCTGCCTGCGGCACGATCTCGATAGCGCCCCTCAGCAAGAAGGTCTCGGTAAACGTCCTCGGTGTCGGTCGAGTTCAAGCCAATTGTTGCAGTTTCAAAGCTGCCTTCCAAGTGGATCTGCCCTTTTGGGAAGGGAAGCCCCAGCTTGGCCTGCTCATCCAACGTGGAACTCAGCAGGCTAACTGTCTCCCGGCGCGCAATAGCAACAGCCGTTCCGAGTTCTGCCACCTGAGCTTCAAGCGCATCCAGAAAACTTGCCATGCCCCCCTCCGACAACAGCCGATTGCGTTGACGAAGTGCCTTTTCGAAATTGGCAACCATCCGGCCATGGCCCGGATTCAATGACAGCACAAGACGATCCAGAAAGCGGCGGCGATCCGCTGCCGGGCCGGTAAAGAGCCCATCCATGCTTGGTACTAGCCAAAGCACCCGGATGTAGTCCAAGAGCTGATCTGAAGAGCGAGCATCTTCGCCATCAATGCGAACGCGCCGCCCTGCTTCTCCAGCGGTGTACCCTGTGCCAATGCGGGTTTCGCCATAAGCGCCATCAAGAACAGCGCTAACAGCCCAGCTACCTGAACTGTCAGCACGGCCAACGTCAGAAAGCGCTGAGCGACGTAATCCCCGTCCAGCGGTTAAAAAGGAAATGGCTTCAAGGATATTGGTCTTACCAGCGCCGTTATTGCCGACAAAGGCAACCATCTGGCTCGATAGCGGGATTGTCGCAGCTTCATAGTTGCGAAAATCGGTCAGAGCCAGACGCGTCAGCGCCACAGAAACTGCCTCTGACATTCTGCTGTGTATCCTGTGGTCATTGGAGTGACGAACCCTCCCACTCTCACATGCGAGAGGGTTCGAAAAAGATTATACCCGCATTGGCATGAGAACAAACAGTGTGTCCTCTTTACCATCTTCCTGGATCAAGGTTGGCGAGCCTGAATCCGCCAGACGGAAAAGCGCTGCGTCTGCGGACAGTTGACCGGCAATATCCAGCAAATACTTTGAGTTAAAGCCGATTTCCATATCATCGGAATCGTACTCGACCATCAGCTCCTCAGTAGCAGAGCCGGAATCCGGATTGGTTACAGTTAGAACCAGCTTGCCTTCCGTGAGAGCCAGTTTCACAGCCCGGCCGCGCTCAGATGAGATGGTAGACACACGGTCAACCGCCTCCTTGAACACATCCCGATCAACGCGCATTTCCTTGTCGTTGTTTTTAGGGATAACACGGCCGTAGTCAGGGAAGCTGCCGTCAATCAGCTTGGAGGTCAAAACCACTGGACCGGTAGTAAAGCGGATCTTGGTCTCAGAGATTTCAACACGGACCTCCGCTTCTGGGTCTTCCAGCAGCTTTTGGATTTCGCCCACGGTCTTGCGCGGCACGATAATGCCCGGCATTCCCTCGGAACCTTCAGGAGCTGGTAGCTCGGACTGTGCCAGACGGTGACCATCGGTCGCCACGGCTCGGAAGCGCTGCTCGCCCTCTGTTTCGACGGCATGCATATAGATGCCGTTCAGATAATAGCGGGTCTCTTCAGTTGAGATCGCAAACTGCGTCGCATCAATCAACTTGCGAATTCCGCCCGCCGTGATCGTAAAGGCATGCGTAAAGTCGCCTGCGGTCATGTCCGGGAAGTCGGAGATCGGCAACATCTGAAGCGCAAACCGGGAACGGCCTGCGCGAATTTCCAAAGTGGTGTCATCGCCAGAGGTTTCCAGAACAACTTGAGAGCCATCAGGCAATTTGCGGACGATTTCATAAATCATATGCGCAGGGACGGTAGTCGCGCCAGGCACTTCGATCACCGCCGGAATGGTCTCCAGCACTTCAAGATCAAGGTCTGTCGCGCGCAGCTTGAGTTCGCCGCCTTCCGTCTGCAGCATAACGTTGGACAAGATCGGAATGGTATTTCGCCGCTCAACAACACGATGCACGTGGGTCAATGACTTCAGGAGCTCGGTCCGCTCAAGTGTCGCTTTCATGCGAAACATCCGTTTTGCTGGCGACCGTTCGGGTCGCAAATGATTACTTTAAAAGCCCAATCCGGCTGAGCGCCGGGCCGTAGAACCTGCCCTCATTGCGACAAAAAAGCAAGAGGGCGCTGTTGACAGCGCCCTCATATGCAATGAACTTCGGATCCTTCCGGTGCCTAGAGGGCAAGAGCGCAGATCTTATGCGTCAAGCATGCGCTTTAGCAGCTCGAGCTCCTGAGCCAAACCGTTGTCTGCCTTGGCCAGTTCTTCGATCTTGCGCACGGCGTGAAGCACCGTGGTGTGGTCGCGGTTGCCAAAGCGACGGCCGATCTCAGGCAGAGAGCGAGGTGTCATCATCTTGGCAAGGTACATTGCAATCTGACGTGGGCGCACGATGGTGCGCGTACGGCGTGCAGAAAGCAGGTCCGCTTTGGTAACATTGTAGTGCTTGGAAACCACACGCTGGATGTCTTCGATCTTTACACGGCGTGGCTCTGCCGCACGGATCAGGTCGCGCAATGTGATTTCAGCCATATCCAGAGTGACCGGAGAGTTGGTCAACTGGTTATGAGCAACCAGACGGTTCAATGCGCCTTCAAGGTCACGACCGGAAGATGTCACGTTGCGCGCAACATAGTCCAGCACTGCATCTGGAACGGTAAAGTTCGGGTAGCTGCGCTGCTGCGCGCGCATCCGGTCTTCAAGGATCGCACGGCGCAGACCGAAGTCCGGCTCGGAAATATTGACCACAAGGCCGCCAGCAAGACGAGAGCGAACCCGATCATCAAGGCTTTCCAGATCGGATGGCGCACGGTCAGCCGCCACAACAACCTGGCGCGCCCCATCAATAAGGGCGTTCAGCGTATGACAGAATTCCTGCTGCACCTGCTTGCCATGCAGGAATTGCATGTCGTCGATCAGGAGAAGATCTATTGAACGCAATGTGTCCTTGAAAGCCATTGCAGACTGCTGCTGCAAAGCGGACACGAAGCGATACATGAAGTGTTCCGCTGTCAGGTAAAGCACACGGCGACCCGCGTTGCGTGCCTGATTGGCGATTGCCTGCATCAGGTGGGTCTTACCGAGACCGACTGAGGCATGCAGGAACAGGGGATTGAAGGTTACGACGCCGCCGCCTGCAACTTGACGTGCAGCCGCCAGTGCCAGAACGTTGGACTCGCCTTCAACAAAAGTGTCGAATGTGTACTTGGGATCAAGTGCAGCGCCCTCAAGCACGTCTTTTGCGGAAGCGTCACCGCGCCCCATTGGCCGTGCAGAAACGGCTGGAGATGGTGCGTTTGCGCGCAGACCAATCGGGTCATTGACCTGAATTGGTCTCATGTCCGCTGGCTTGCCGCCCGGCTGAACGCCAGCCTGAGCTGCAACCTTTTGAGCAGCAGGACGAGGACGCACAGCGCCGCGTACAGTCAGCTCAATGCGACGCACATCTTCCCACTCGTTCTTCCAGAGGCCCATCAGGCGCTCACGGTAGTGAGATTGAATCCACTGCTTCAAAAAGCGAGTGGGAACCGACAACCGGATGGTGCCATCGTCGTGTCCTTCGAGATCAACTCGCGCAAACCAGCTGGTAAAGACATCTTCACCAAGTTCAGCCCGAAGTCGTTTCTTGACGCGGTCCCATTGCTCCGGCCCTGGAGCTTCCTGAACGTGCATGTAAGCCTCCTTAAATATGGGCATTCCGCCACAGATGCCCAGATTCCAAAAAGTGTCGCGCCCGTTATTGAGCGTCGTTTATTGTTGCTCTCATCGAGCAATTCGTTCGTCTTGGGAGGTGCCCCCTGCCAAGCGAGTGTAACTCTATGTTCTCTAAGTCTGAACCCAGGGAAGCCCTTGAGCCTTCCACCCGGATACAAAACCCCTATGCCCCGCCGCATCCAGCGGGCCCTCAAACCCATCGACCACATTTAAACAATGACGATATCCCAGTGCCGTCATGACGATTGCTGCGCTTTGACTGCGCACACCGGACCGGCACAGAAAATAGATATCGGCGTTTTGGTCAAGTCCTTTTTTTACGAAAATGGAAGAAAGTGTCGCCCCGAATTCCTGATGCGGTGCTTCTGCCCCAAAGGCCTTCCACTCGTGAAACAAAATTCTATCTTCATTTCCAGGCACTTGCGGAATACCCACGTGAACCCATTCAGCTTCTGACCTAACATCTACCAAGACCGAGTGGGCGTTCTCATTCAACGCCGCAAACGTTTCCGCAACTGTCCGATCACCGTGATATTGAGTTCCCGCCACCAAGATACTCGCCACCTGTATCTGTTTACATGCCCCTAACAATAGGAAATTTGTCCGGGCACACCCAGCCACAAAGTCCTATAAAGTAAACCAGAAGACTCTCTTCCAGTGATCAAGTTGCCAAACTACTTACGCACAATCACTAGAAGTATAGTGCTACGAGTTAACTACACGTCCCAAAACGTTTTCTTGAACTTGTACGAAGGGATCGAGCAGCAACCCGACAACTTCGGAAACCATACACAGCCTATTTTGCTCTAGCAATAGCCAAAAATTAACAGACTGTAACCAACCCCGCCCTTCCTTTACGTCACGCCTTAACGCTCCAAGAGCCACCTTTCCCTAAAGCGCTTCTGACTCAATAACTTTTTCACATGTCGAATAGTTAACCGAAGACAAAATTGCTTCAAAAAAAATTTCCGACACTTTTTTCTTGACAGACCCGGAATCCCACCGGATTCCAAGTGACAATTCTTACCTACCCATAACTATCTGAATTAAAAGGGATTTTTATGCCAAAAATGCAGAGTAATCCACAGGCAGAATTTGTGTGTTTTAGCTTAAAAACTGCTCAACAACCTGTGCCTGGCTAAAAAAAAACCCGGCCATGAAGGCCGGGTTTTCGATTAAATTCGTTAAGGCTTTTATGCGCCGATAGCCTTAATACGTGCATTCAGGCGAGATACCTTACGGGATGCGGTATTGGCATGCAGGATGCCTTTACCAGCAGCACGCATGATTTCTGGCTGCGCTGCCTTGAATGCTTCGTTAGCTACGCTCTGGTCACCAGCTGCGATAGCTTCTTCTACTTTACGTACGAAAGTACGCAAACGGCTACGGCGAGCCTTATTAATGGCCGTCCGGCGGGCAATTTTACGGGCCGCCTTCTTGGCCGAAGGAGTGTTGGCCATGGGCTCTGTCCTGATCTGTCAGTAAAGAACTGTTGTCAAATCGCGAACGAGGCCGCCCAAAGCAACCCCGGTCAAACGAATGCGGCGGCGAACAAGTCCGCCACCGGTTGTGGAGCGCTTATAAGCATGAGGAACTGCCTCGTCAATCAAAAAGGCGTCTCAAGAGCGCTAAAATTGCGACCTACCGGTTTTTAAAGTCCGGTTTCCGCTTCTCAATGAAGGCGTTCATGCCTTCTTTCTGATCGGCCGTTGCGAACATTGACTGGAACAACCGACGTTCGAAACGAATGCCCTCTGCGAGGGTAACCTCATAAGAACGGTTAACGCTTTCCTTGGTCATCATGACAATAGGCATTGAGAAATCTGCGATTTTGGTAGCCGTCTCAACAGCCTCGTTAATCAATTGATCTGCAGGTACCACGCGACTGACAAGACCAGAGCGCTCGGCTTCGTCGGCGTCCATCATGCGTCCTGTAAGGCACATTTCCATAGCCTTGGACTTACCAACAAACCTTGTGAGTCGCTGTGTACCACCGGCACCAGGCATTACCCCAAGCTTGATTTCAGGTTGGCCGAACTTCGCGGAATCAGACGCCAGAATGAAGTCACACATCATGGCCAGCTCACAACCGCCGCCAAGGGCGAATCCAGCCACAGCAGCAATTATGGGCTTACGTGTGCGGGAAACATCATCCCAGTTGGACAGGAAATCGGTGAGGTATGTATCGACATACTCATTGTCGGCCATGGCCTTAATATCAGCACCAGCGGCAAACGCCTTTTCCGAGCCTGTCAGCACAATGCAGCCGACCGTCGGATCCTGCTCGTAATCGCTGAGCGCTTCGCAAAGCTCATCAATCAGTTCTTTGTTGAGCGCGTTCAATGCATGCGGACGGTTCAGCGTAATGAGGCCGACCTTGCCGCGGGTTTCGACAATAATGTTTTCGTAGCTCAACTGAGCCTCCCCTAAAAAACAATCCTCAAGCTTACATAAGTCTTAAACCGTATGCCGCAGCGGTCCTATTGAACCTTCTGGTCAGTTCCGGCTCTACCCGAGAAAAAGCGGTGCCAAAACAAGCCCTCGCGGATTGTTTCTTTCGTGAAGCGTTCAGAAGACCCAACACTACGGAGGATTGGGGAGCAGCAGCTACGATGATAGGGTGCGCGAGCCATGATCAGACCTAGACAGGAGAACGCAAAAATGTCCGCAGATGAAACCCCATCACAATTGGTTCGCGAAGATCTGGATGTAATGCTGGAGTGGGCCGCCGTTGAGGGATGGAACCCGGGCTTGATTGATGGCGATGCCTTCTGGGCGGCCGATTCTGGCGGTTTTTGGGGCATCAAGGATGAGCAGGGGCTTGCCTCATGCATTTCCGCCATCCGCTATGGATCGGATTATGGCTTTGTCGGGTTCTATATCTGCAGACCCGACAGGCGCGGAGAGGGGCTGGGCTTCAAAACCTGGAATGCTGCGTTGGATGGACTGGACCAACGCACCCTTGGACTTGATGGCGTGGTCGAACATCAAGCAGAATATGGCAAATCGGGTTTCACACTGTGTCACCGGAACATCCGCTATTCCGGTCTCTCTTCGGTTTCCATCCCCCATGACCCGCGCCTTGCGCCCATTGGGACTGGAATCTACACGAGCATTCGAGACTATGACCGAGCGTTTTTTCCCGCACCGCGGGAGAGCTTTCTCCAGCAGTGGCATCGCCCTATGGAACGAAATCGATTTGGCTTCTGCGCCGTTGAAGACGGACATATACGCGGTTTTGGCACTCTGCGGGCTTGCCGAGAAGGTTTCAAGATCGGACCGTTGTTTGCCGAGACACCAGAGATCGCAGATCTTTTGTTCCGAGCCTTGGCCGGATCTGTGCGGGGTCAGATGGTCATTCTGGACCTCCCAGAGGTCAACGCCGACGCGGAAGCGCTTGTAGACCGCTATGAGCTTTCTCCCGTGTTCGAGACAGCCCGGATGTACCGTGGACCTGCGCCAGAACTCCCTCTCGACAAGATTTACGGCATTACCACCTTCGAACTTGGCTGACTTAGCCTGGCAGAAGCTCTTCCCGGTCTTTTTGGTCTTTGGCTTCTTCCTGAAGCCAGGCCTTGAAGGTTTTTACCACGGGCCGCAAAGTGCGATTTTCCGGATAAACGAAGTGGTAGGCGGAACTGAGCTTCAGTGTTGTATCAAAGAGCGTCACCAGAGCCCCAGACTTGAGCTCCTCCGTGATGAAGAATTTCGGCACCAAAGCCACCCCCAAACCTGCTGCTGCGGCCTGCGAGATCATGGTGAACTGATCAAAGCGCGGCCCTTGAAAGGCAAGATCCGTTTCAACACCTGCTTCCATGAACCAGCGCTGCCAAGCATCGGGTCGCGTGGACTGATGAAGCCGCATGACAGTGCACAAATCTTCAGGCTTTCGGAGACCATATCGATCCCGAAATGATCTTGAACAAACGGGCACGACATCCTCCGGAAACAGCGGCTCGCAAATTGCCCGGGCCCAAACAGGCTCCCCATAGTGGATCGCACCGTCAAATGGCTCTGCCTCAAAGTCGAAGGGGCGCAGACGCACAGACAGATTGAAGCTGGCTTCCGGATATCGCTCATGAAAGCGGGGTAAGCGTCCGGCCAACCAGCGCGTGCCGAAGGTGGGAAGCACAGCGAGGTTCAACACGTCCTCACTCCCGCCAAACGACATCACCTGCCGTGTTGCAGTGGTCATCTTCTCCAACGTGCCCCGTATGTCGTGAAGATAAAGACGACCCGCGTCAGTAAGGACAATACGTTGGCGCACGCGCTTGAACAGCTCAACGCCAAGGCGCCCTTCCAATAAGCGCACCTGCTTGCTCACCGCACCTTGAGTGAGAAACAGCTCTTCCGCAGCCCTTGTGAATGAGCCATGGCGTGCCGCGCTTTCGAAGGCGATCAGACTGTCGATCGGCGGTATAAATCCCCGTTTCATTGTTTTCTCCCGATCCTGGCTCAAAGTCCCAACGACACATAAGACCCGGCTTTAGTCGTAGAAGGCATCACCCACGCCTTGCATCAACCATCTTCAATCCGGTCTAGATCACTGTAATATCTATATTTACCTCGTTAGTACGCTCATTGGGCGTTCCTTGCAATCATTCCAATTGCGCATGACTAAAGGAAAATACGTGGCTTTTGCTGAAGGGGCTGATCCGTGAAACTGCCCGGCAATTGAATAAACACGAGCCCCCCGGGAGATCCCAATGTCTACTGCAATCGACACCAAGCGCTTACCGGAAGAAACCGTCGAACTCCTGTCCCGGATGGGCGTTGATCCCGCCAACCTGTCCGATGGAACGCTTGCAGCCAAGAGCCCAATCTCCGGCAAGACCATAGCTTCCATCAAAGAGCACAGCGCAGACGATGCCACCGCCATGATTGGTGCTGCACAGGATGCCTTCAAGGCCTGGCGGCGCGTCCCAGCCCCACGTCGTGGCGAGCTTGTGCGTTTGCTTGGAGAGGAGCTTCGCGCTCACAAGGACGATCTGGGGCTCCTTGTTTCCATTGAGGCGGGCAAAATCACCTCTGAAGGTCTCGGCGAAGTGCAAGAGATGATCGACATCTGTGACTTCGCTGTTGGCCTTTCACGCCAGCTTTATGGGCTTACCATTGCTACCGAGCGTCCCGGGCACAGGATGATGGAAACCTGGCATCCTGCAGGGGTTGTTGGCGTGATTTCCGCGTTCAACTTCCCTGTGGCCGTTTGGTCATGGAACGCCGCGCTGGCTTTTGTCTGCGGCGACAGCGTCGTCTGGAAGCCCTCCGAGAAGAGCCCCTTGACCGCCATGGCAGTTGAAGCGCTCTTCAAAAAAGCGCAGGCCAAATTTGGAGAAGACGCACCGGCGGGGCTGCTTCAGGTTCTGCAGGGCGGCCGTGAGATTGGTGAAGTCCTGGTGGATGATCCGCGGGTTCCGGTGATCTCCGCGACTGGCTCAACCCGCATGGGCCGTCAGGTTGGCCCACGGGTCGCCCAGCGCTTTGGTCGCAGCATTCTTGAACTTGGCGGCAACAACGCCGCGATCGTTGCGCCTTCTGCGGACCTCGACCTCGCGCTGCGCGGCATTGCCTTTGCAGCTATGGGCACAGCGGGCCAGCGCTGCACGACATTGCGCCGCCTCATCACCCATGAAAGCGTCTATGATGCTTTGATCCCGCGGCTTATCAAGGCCTATGGCTCGGTAAAGATCGGCGCACCGACTGACGCAGGCACTCTTGTTGGGCCGCTGATTGACAAAGACGCTTACGACACCATGCAAAGGGCGCTCGAAGAAGCAAAGGCTGCCGGGGGCATCGTTCACGGTGGCGAGCGTGTTCTTGCTGAAGAGTTCCCGGATGCATATTATGTGCAGCCTGCCATTGTAGAGATGCCGAAGCAGGCAGGCCCTGTGCTGGAAGAAACCTTCGCCCCCATCCTGTACGTGGTGCGTTACAGTAGCTTGGAAGAAGCAATTGACCTGCAAAACGGCGTCGCCGCGGGCCTTTCTTCCTCCATTTTCACCTCAGATCTTTCTGAGGCCGAAATCTTCACTTCTGCTGTTGGGTCCGATTGTGGCATCGCCAATGTGAACATTGGCCCATCTGGTGCAGAGATTGGCGGAGCTTTCGGCGGCGAGAAAGAAACCGGCGGCGGCCGCGAAGCAGGCTCTGACGCTTGGAAGGCTTATATGCGCCGCGCAACCAACACCATAAACTACTCAGGTGCCCTCCCACTGGCGCAGGGCGTGAAATTTGACGTGGAATAAGGAAGTCCAGAGATGAGCATTGATCCAACCGGCGGCGGTCAGTTTAACTGGGCAGACCCTTTTGCCCTGCGCGATCAGCTTCAAGAAGATGAACTCTTGATCATGGATAGCGCCCATGCCTATGCGCAGAACAGCCTGCTGCCACGAGTTATTGAGGCCTACCGTGAAGAAAAGACGGATCGCGCAATCTTTGACGAAATGGGCGCTCAGGGCTTGCTTGGTGTGACGCTTCCAGAGGAGTATGGCGGCTCTGGGGCCTCCTATGTTGCGTATGGCCTTGTTGCGCGAGAGATCGAGCGCATTGACAGCGGCTATCGCTCCATGATGAGCGTTCAATCCTCGTTGGTCATGTTTCCGATCTATGCCTACGGCTCTGAAGAACAGCGCAAGAAGTACCTGCCAAAACTGGCCAGCGGTGAATGGGTTGGCTGCTTCGGTCTGACAGAACCGGATGCAGGCTCTGATCCAGCAGGCATGCGCACCCGCGCGGAAAAAATCGAGGGAGGCTATCGCCTCAAGGGATCCAAGATGTGGATCTCAAACTCTCCCATTGCAGACGTTTTTGTGGTCTGGGCGAAGTCCGAAGCCCACGATAACAAGATCCGTGGTTTCGTGCTTGAAAAAGGCATGAAGGGCCTTTCCGCTCCAAAAATCGGCGGAAAACTGTCTCTGCGAGCCTCTATTACCGGCGAAATTGTCATGGACGGCGTGGAAGTGGGCGAGGAAGCTCTGCTTCCAAACGTCTCCGGCCTGAAAGGCCCATTTGGCTGCTTGAATCGCGCCCGCTATGGCATTTCCTGGGGCGCTTTGGGTGCAGCAGAGGACTGTTGGATGCGCGCCCGTCAATATGGCCTTGACCGAAAGCAGTTCGACCGCCCCCTGGCTCAGACCCAGCTGTTTCAGAAGAAGCTTGCGGACATGCAAACCGAGATTGCCCTTGGCCTTCAAGGCTCCTTGCGCGTTGGTCGCTTGTTTGATGAAGGCAAGGCTTCACCTGAGATGATTTCACTCGTCAAGCGCAACAACTGCGGCAAGGCGTTGGATATTGCCCGGATGGCCCGCGACATGCACGGCGGCAACGGCATTCAAGAGGAGTACATGATCATGCGTCATGCACAAAACCTTGAAACCGTGAACACTTATGAGGGCACTCATGATGTGCATGCTCTCATTCTAGGCCGGGCTCAGACGGGCCTGCAGGCCTTTTTTTAAGAGAAACCGAAGAACGCAGAGCCCCGCAAATGATTGTTTGCGGGGCAATTTATGACCACAGGGGGCCGGAAACCACCAGCCGGCATGTTGTTTTGGATTAGACAATGGGCACAAAGCGGGTTGATGTCGCCATCATTGGCGGTGCAGTCATGGGATCGTCAGTGGCATTTCATTTGGCCGCGCACTCCGGCTTCTCGGGCAGCATTGCCGTAATCGAAAAAGACCCGAGCTACCAAAAGTGCGCCTCTGCCCTGTCTGCGGCATCCATCCGACATCAGTTCTCAGCACCAATCAATATTCAGATTTCTCAGATGGGCATCGATTTTTTGCGTAACATCGGAGACATTCTTGAAGTTGACGGCGAAAGACCACGCATAGATTTGAACGAGGGCGGTTATCTCTTTCTGGCGACGCCCGAAAAACGCGAAATTCTGGAACGTAACCACAAGACCCAGATTGAGCTGGAAGCGGATATCGCGTTTCTCGAAAGAGATGCACTTTCTGAAAAATTCCCATGGCTCAATACCACAGACCTTTCCGCTGGTTGTCACGGGCTATCAGGGGAGGGCTGGTTTGATGGATACGGCCTGATGCAGGCGTTTCGCCGGAAGGCAAGAGCGCTCGGTGTCGACTATATGAGCGACACGGTATCGGGTCTCAGACCCAAGGCCGCCAACTGGCAGCTGACTTTGAACAGCGGAAGCACCATTGAAGCTGGTGTTGTTGTCAACACAGCTGGCGCGTCCGGTGGAGCGGCCATTTGCTCTATGGTTGGTCTAGATCTGCCGATCCATTGCCGCAAACGCATAATCTTTACCTTCGATTGCCGGGAGAAGGTCCCGAACCTGCCTCTTCTCATTGATCCAACTGGGGCGTATGTGCGCCCGGAAGGCAACAGGTTCATTTGCGGCAGCGCCCCCCTTGAAGACCCCGATTGCGAGGACTTCGAGGTGGACCACAGCTTCTTTGAGGAGTTTCTCTGGCCAACCCTCGCGCACCGCATTCCAGCATTCGGGGCGATCAAGCCGGGCCCATCTTGGGCCGGGCACTATGACATGAACCTGTTTGATCACAACGCCTTCGTCGGTCCGGTCTCAGGCCTCGACAACTTCCATTTGGCATTGGGTTTTTCCGGCCATGGCTTGCAACAGTCCCCTGCTGTGGGACGCGGCATCGCCGAGCAGATCATATTCAGAGGCTACAGAACCTTGGACCTCAGCCCACTCGGTCTGGACCGGTTTTACCAGAACCGGCCCCTTCATGAGGTGAACGTGGTATAGCTTCAGCCGAACATGGCGCGTTCCAAGGCTTTACAGTGTTGCTCAAGAACCTTGACGCGCGCATTTTTCTTGTCCTGGGAAGACACCAGCGTCCACGGCGCATAACGTGTTGAAGTCCGGTCCACCATATCGCCTGCTGCGGTAGCGTATTGATCCCACTTCAAGCGATTGCGCCAATCCTCCTCCGTGATCTTGTAGTTCTTGTAAGCGGTCTCTTCACGAGCTTTGAAACGCTGAAGCTGCTCTTCCTCAGAGATGGCGAGCCAGAACTTGCAGATGACGATACCGAAGTCAGCCAACTCTGCTTCAAAGGAGTTGATTTCGTTGTACGCACGCATCCAGTCAGCTTCAGAACAGAACCCTTCCACCCGTTCCACCAGCACGCGTTCATACCAAGAGCGGTCAAAGATGGCGATGTGACCCTTGCGCGGCAGTCTGCGCCAGAAACGCCACAGATAGGGATGCAGCTTCTCTTCTTCGGTTGGCGCCGCAATTGGATAGACTTTGTAGTTCCGGGGATCGAGAGCTTGCGTCACTCGGCGGATAGACCCGCCTTTGCCTGCAGCATCATTGCCTTGAAACACTGAAACCAGTGAAATCTTCTGGAACTTCTTGTGGTCTGTAAGCTGGGCGAGGCGGCCTTGCCAGTGTTCGACTTCCTTTTTGTAATCGGACTTGGAAATTGTTTCTGTGAGATCAATGGCATCAACTGCCGAGGTTTTCGTAATGCCACTCACAATCGCTGGAGCTGAAACAGGCTCCATATGGTGCTGCTCATGTCGCTTGTTCATGGCCGCCAGAATGGTTTCGCCAACAGCGAGGTCGCGATAGTGCGGATCAGTTGCCGGGATAACAATCCAGGGCGCAAAGCCCGTGCTGGTATGGAGCGCGACTTTTTCTCCGGCAACTAGTGCCTTCTTGTGATGTTTGAGGTCGGTCCATTCCTCAAGAAAGTGCCGGGTTTTCTGCTTTGAGGCCGCAACGGCTTCAAGCCGTTTTTTCTGCTCGTCTTTTGGAAGGGTGAACCAGAACTTCAACAAAAGCACATTTTCGTAAGCGAGCATGCGCTCAAACCGGTTGATGGCGGCGAGTTCGCGCTCAAAAGCATCGTCATCCAACTCGCCCTTAACCGCCTCGCGCATGGGGGCCTGATACCAGGAGCCAAACACGATGGCGGTCTCGCCGCGCGCCGGAAGATCTCGCCAATAGCGCCAGAAGTAGGGGCGAAGCCGTTCTTCTTCAGTCGCTTTCATCTGATAGGCATTACAAAACAGGTACCGATTATCCATCCATTCAAACAGACGGCTTATGGCTGCGCCCTTACCCGCGCCATCCAAACCGCCGACCAGAATGAGCGTTGAAAAGGCCTTGTCATCTCGCAGCTTGTGCTGAATTTTCAAAAGCTCTGCTCGCAGATCCGGCACGCGTTTCGAGAACTCTTTCGTGTGAAGATGTTGGGGAATTGCGGCAGATTGGAACATTACGGGCATCCAACTTTTGGTGGAATCTCAGAAATACTAGCGAATAAATTTCATCATGACAAAGAAAGAACACGATCTTTCGTGAAAGCGACTTTAAGAAACTATCGTTAAAATTGAGAGACCTGATGTTCTTGCAGCCAAAAGCAGCGCCTGACTTGAACCTCTTGCCTTGCGCACCCACTCTTTCTGACAGTCACATTCTGGATGCATCTGTTTCGGAGGGCCGATATGGCATTGAACAGCCCGCGTTTCTCCGATACTTAAGCCCCTGATCCCAATAGATATTGAGATAGCTCCGTGAGCACAGACCTCGTTACAGAATACCTACAACAGCTGGTTGCCTTCATTGGAGCCAATCCATCTTTGGCAGGCTTCATTTGCTTCTTTGTTGCGATGGGGGAAGCTCTGTTTCTGGTCGGGCTGTTCTTTCCCAGCACGGTTGTACTGGTTGGTGCGGGAACGCTGATTGGCCTCGGAAACCTTGAATTCTGGCCAATCTTTATCTGGACAACGGCAGGCGCCATCGCAGGCGACGCCATTTCCTACTGGGTAGGCTATCTCTTCAAGGATCAACTGCGCCGCAACTGGCCTCTCAACCGCTATCCGCAGCTGGTACAACGCGGCGAAGATTTCTTTGCCAAACATGGCGGCAAGAGCATTTTCATCGGCCGTTTCGTGCCGGGCGTAAAGTCGGTTGTGCCGGGCATTGCAGGCATGGCGGACATGAACTTCATGCGCTTCACGTTTTTCAACGTGATGTCGGCATTTGCATGGGCGGCAGTTCATCTCGTTCCGGGTGTTCTTGCAGGCTCTGCGCTGTTCGCACTGGGTGAAATTGATACACGTCTAGCCATCATCCTTGGGGCGTTGTGTCTGGCGGTCTTCCTAGCCGTCGTGATGATCCGTTGGGTGATCCTGATTATTCTTCCGATCTTCGGCGGCACCCATGGCCTTATGGTCCGCTGGTTTTCTCGTCGCCAAGACAGTGTTTCCCAGTGGATTGCGCGCACATACGATCCCGATAACCCGCAATCGGTAGGCATGTTGCTCTCCGCGCTGCTGCTATTGATCACACTACCCGTGTTTTTCTGGTTCACGCAGGCCATCGCGCCGGAGCGCACCATGGCGCGCGCAGATCTTGCCATCGGCACTTTTTTGGAGGCGGCACGCAACCCAACGCGCGATCAAATCATGATCGGCCTCACGATGATGGGGGACAGTGTTGTCACGGTGATCGTCGCCGTTGCTGTGGGTCTCTATCTTTTTTCCCGCAAGGCATGGCGCCGGGCCACCGGCTTCGTGATCGCACTCGCCAGTTCCGCCCTGTTTGTGGTGATCATCAAGTCGCTGGTAGGCCGCGAACGCCCCATCGATCTCTACACCGGAGCCAGCGCTTTCTCGTTCCCTTCGAGCCATACAACGGTCACGACCGTTCTCATTGGCGTTCTGGCTGTTCTTCTCGTTCACGAAAAGAGCGGGAGGTTCAAGGCAGCGGTTTACTCATCCGTGGCGGTCTACGCCATCTTGATGGGTTTCTCACGAATTTATCTTGGCGCGCACTGGCTATCTGACGTGCTTGCTGGGCTGCTTTTCGGTGCCTGTATCGTGGCCGCGTTCGCTTTCATATTCGGGCACATTCACAACGAAAAAGTGGGCCGGGGGGCGCTTGCGGGCATCAGTCTTGCAGCGTTGCTGTCCGTCTCCACGTTCCACATTTACTACGGCTTCGACAATGCAGTGCGCATGTATCAGCCGCGCTCAGCCATCACCATCATGGACTACAGCCAATGGTACTCTTATGGCTGGCGCAACATTCCGGCAAAGCGCATCAACATTGTTGGAGACTTTGAAGAGCCGCTTCCTCTGCAATGGTCTGGAAGCCCGGAGGAGATTGAAGCCTACCTCTCGGCGAGGGGTTGGAAACCCGCACCGAAATGGGATGTGCAGTCCGCTACTGGGTACTTGAAGGGCGAAACCCCAGCCGGTGAGCTGCCGCCAGTGCCACACACCAACGCGGGCCGTCTGCCGATCCTCACCATGATCTATCAAAGTGATGACGACCATCGCTACGTTTTCTGGCTGTGGGAGACCAAATTTCGCCTGAAGGGCACCGACAACCTGACTTCACCTCTTTATGTCGGCGCTATACTTGAAGAACAGGCCGTTCGGCCGTTTGGGGAGTTTTCGGGGCTGCAAAGTGATGACGATCAGTCTGCGGCGATCAATCCATTCTCAGGCTTGGAAGGTGCGACGATCAAAAGGCGCGTGAATGGCAACACGGTCATTCTGGCGGGGCCAAAGCCTTAAACGGTTGCCGTGTGATCCTGATTCTCTTCCGCAGCTTCAAGCTCTGGAGCGCAATAGAGCTGATAGAGAGTTTGCAGCACGGCCTCGACTTCGGCGCTGGCTAGAGAGTAGTAAATAGTTTGAGCACTGCGGCGGGTTTTGACCAGCTCGCTGGCACGCATCTTTGCCAGGTGCTGGCTGAGCGCAGACTGACTCAAGCCAACCGCTTCCGCCAGCTCTCCAACCGCGCATTCACCTTGTAAAAGCTTGCAAAGCACCATGAGACGCTTTGTGTGCGCCATAGACGACAACAAGCTTGCTGCTTGTTCAGCTTTTTGCTCAAGTTGTCCGATATCCATGTTTTGCATGGCGTTGTTCTGCCTTGGTTTCGATGGGCTGCGCGGTGCTGAAACCGGCATAGGCATACCAGCCTATCACACAATTTCCTTGACTTTTGATTGTTATCGAAACATCACACCTGTGAAAAGGGCGTAGATCCCCGTTTTCGGAGTGACACAGTCAATTAATGTGGCAGGTGCCGCATTGTGAGCCTTGAAGGCCCTCCGAAACCCTAAGTGTCAGTCAGTTTCTGTCTCTATTATTTATCATCGCAGGTTTTTCGCGCATGGCGACCTGATGCCTGCCAAAAGAAAGTACACACTCTTGAGTGAGTTTGAAGGTCTTGGCCTGTCCAAGCCATTGCTTCTGGCTTTGGAAAAAAAAGAATACGGCGAACCAACCCCCATCCAGCGCCAGGCAATCCCAATTGTGCTCGAAGGCCACGATCTGCTCGGCCTCGCACAGACCGGCACTGGCAAGACGGCGGCCTTTTCGCTTCCCTTGCTGCAGCGCTTGAACGAGAGCCGCTTCCGTGCTTCGCCGCGCGGTGTGCGGTCCCTCATTCTTGCGCCGACCCGTGAGCTGGCCGATCAGATTGCCACCTCTGTCAAAGGATACGCAGGGCGACTTCCCATTCAGGTTGGCTGCGTGGTTGGCGGTGTGCCAATGCTGCGCCAGATCCGCGCCATTCAGCGTGGCCTTGATGTTCTCGTCGCCACACCGGGTCGCCTGATGGACCTGCACCGCCGCGGGGCAGTGCATTTTGACGATCTTGAAGTTTTTGTGCTGGACGAAGCTGACCAGATGATGGACATGGGCTTCATTCACGTTCTGACCGAGATCGCAGCTCTGTTGCCACAAGAACGTCAGTCCATGTTCTTTTCCGCAACCATGCCGAATGAAATCGCCAAACTGGCCGATAAGTTCCTGACCAACCCGCAGGAAGTGAGCGTCGCTCCACCTGCGACAACGGTTGAAAGCGTTGAACAAAAGCTGGCGCACTTGAGAGAAGACCAGAAGGGCAAACTGCTCCTCAAGCTGCTCGGTCAGGAAGAAGTATCCCGCGTGATTGTGTTCACGCGCACCAAGCACCGCGCCAACAAAGTGGCAAAGTTCCTTGCGGCCAACAACGTCACAGCGGAAGCCATTCACGGCAACAAGAGCCAACCACAGCGCATCAAGACCATGGAGGCTTTCAAGGGCGGACGCCTCAAGGTGTTGGTCGCCACGGATATCGCGGCACGAGGCATTGACGTTTCTGACGTTTCAACCGTCATCAACTATGACATGCCGAATGTGGATGAGAACTACGTTCACCGCATTGGGCGTACAGCACGCGCGGGCAAAGAAGGGCAGGCATTTTCCTTCGTTATCCCGGAAGAGCGCGGCATTCTGAAAACAGTTGAACGCTTGACCCGTCAAGAAATACCGGTGTTGGAAGGCTTTGAGTTCTTTCACTCTGATGCAGAACCTAAGAGCGCTCGTCGCGGGCGCTCAGGCGGAGCACGCAAGCCAAATTCATCAAAACCGGCAGGTTCCAGAACTGGCGCAGCCAAAGCTGGCGCTTCAAAGGCCGGGGGCAGGGGGAAACCCGCCGCAGCACAGAAGCGCGCTGCGCCTGCCAAGCGTCGCCCTGAAGAGGCACAGGCGAAGAGCTCAGCTCCAACTGCCGCAAGAAAGCCCGCAGCCAAACCGCAGCCGGGCAAGGCCAGCAAACCCAATGCGGCCGCACAAAAATCAAAGGCAGGAAAGCCAAAAACCAAAGCACCAGCGCGGCGAGCACAGTCATCAGCGGGAAGCGGTCCAGCCGCAACTCCATCTGCCAGCTATCTAAAGCGCAGGAAATCAAGCTAATACCTAAGCGCCTGCAGGCTGAAGACACCGCCAGAACTTCGGGGAGGTTTCATTGCTTCTGCATAAACTTCAATCTCCCCGCCAGTCCAAAACGCTGATGGTCGTCTTCTCTCAAGCACGCATCCCAGCGGGCAAGTTTGGTCTTGAGCGGCTCTTCGCCAAGACCCAACACGCCTGCTTGTTCGTCAATCATGCCGGAAGTCTTTGGTATCTGGGCGTTGATGACGAGCTGGACCAGCGCATTGACGCTGCAGTGGAAGCGTTTGCGCCTGAACGGCTCATCTACTACGGTGCATCCATGGGCGCTTACGGCGCGCTGAAGACCGGCCTGCGCCGTAGAGATGGAGAGATTTTTGCTTTCGGGCCTGAGTTTGAACTTGGTGCACCAGGCACGCAGAGCCGCGACACTGTTGGCCCTAAACCAGAGGTACCAGACTACCTTCCAGATGGACTGGCGGGTGACCTGGCGTATCCCGTGCACCTTTTCTTCGGGCTTTATGACTGGATCGATGCCAAAGGGTACCAAACCCTGACGCCGCTGAAAGAGCGTTCTAACATCAATCTTTACGGATTGAAGTCACCCCACGCCTCCCATGATCACCTCTACACAATCAATGTAGTTAGACAGATAACTAAGAGATTTGATCGCGATATACCTCTGATAATAAATAATAAAAATATATCGTATACTATGAACCGCCGCGAGATTGAGCTCTTCATTGATCTTGGGGAGGCAATCGCATCTGAATTGTCGTTATCGGGAAAACTAAATAGCGAATGTGAAGAGATGCTTTTGGTTACCCATCCGGGTTATGCCCTGCTTGGCGCGGAGGTCTTATCCAGAAGAGGCGAGACGAAAAGAGCTGTCAGCTTGCTCCGAAGATGGGAGAACCAACTCTCCACGGACCCAGTTTTGGCCTCCACGCCGAAGAGGTGGCGAAAACGCTTTCCGCTAGAAAGAGTACGGATAGAGCTGGCCGCTGGGGAACTAGAGACAGCGCGAACGTCGCTCTCGGAAATGGCAGCGCGCTATCCGATTTGCGAACACATGTTGTCGCTTTCCCGCGAACTGGGCATGTCTCTTGAGGCATATACGACGGATTAACGCTTTACAGCTCCTACATCTCATGTTGAGACTAAAGCAATTGCCTGTTCCAAAAGAGTTTTCAGCATGACTACTTTTAGCGCTCCTTACAAACTCTACTACTGGCCCATTCCGTTCAGGGGCCATTTTGTTCGCTTCACGCTGGCCTATCTGGACCTTGACTGGGAGGAAGCGGATGTAGAAGAGGTTGCGCGCCTGCGCAGCGCCCCCATTTCTCAGCAGCCCTGGCCGCTTATGGCGCCTCCCGTTCTGCATGACCGGGAGGCAGACTTTTTCGTCAATCAGCTTCAGGCCATCGTTGCCTATCTTGGCGAAAAACATGATTTGACACCGGATGACCCTCAATTCCGGGCCACCACCAACAAGATACTCGGCGATTGTGGGGACGTTCTAGAGGAGATCACGCAGAATTGCGGCGACACCATGTGGTCCGTCGAAACGTGGCGGCATTTCAAAGATGAGCGGTTTCCGCGCTGGATGAACCTTTTTGAAGACATGGGAACGCGCCACGGTCTGGCCGAGACCGCAGGTTACATGCTGGGCACCGATGAGCCGAGCATCGCGGACCTAGCGGCCACGGCGTTGTGGCACACCATGTTTACGCAACTGCCATTGGTCGAAGCGCGCGTGAAGCAACAGGCCCCATGTATGCACGGTCTCGTTCATCGCATTGCTGCCCGCCCAGAGATCGCAGAGGTTATCGAGCGCAGCAAGGCCACCATGAACGACCTCTATTGCGGAGGGGAAATCGAAAGATCGCTCCGCCTCATGCTGGAAACAGAGGGCCTCTGATCGCCATGCTTCCTTCAGATTCATCCAACCGCATTCGGCTAGATGATCCCTTGAAGGATGGAAGGCAATCAGAACGAGCCTTGCGCATTCAGCGCGGCACGATGAGATTTCTCCGCACAATTGGCTTTTCCAGTCTAGCAGAGCTGCCCTTGGCTTCTGGCAGGCGGGCAGATTTATGCGCGCTTGGTCCAAAGGGCGCCCTTTGGATCGTTGAGATCAAATCTTCCATCGCCGATTTCAAAAGTGACACCAAATGGCCGGAGTATATTGCGCACTGCGATCAGTTTTACTTCGCCACCAGCGTGGATGTGCCTCAACACATCTTTCCTGAAAATACCGGGCTCATCATCTCTGATGGATACGGGGCCGAAATAATCCGCCCAGCACCTGAGGTGAAGCTGGCGGCAGCCACCCGAAAATCCGTAACCCAGCGCTTTGCGGAGGTTGCTGCCCGGCGGCTGCATACCCTTATGGATCCCGATCAAGAACTTTGCTGATCAGCTTCATTAGTACAATGAATTAGACCTATCGCCTAGTTTTCCGAGGCTTGCTCCCCTGCTGTGAGCCGGTCAAACTCTCCTTAGGTGACCTGCAATCAATAATTTTAGTTCACGGGCCACCTTGGGAGGGAGGACCCATGAACTTTGATTTTGTGATTGTTGGCGGTGGATCCGCTGGCAGTGTGCTTGCTGCCCGGCTTTCTGAAGATCCAAAAATTTCCGTATGTCTGGTTGAGGCAGGTGGGCAAGGCAAGTCCATTTTTGTGCGCGCTCCAATCGGGATTATCGCAATGGTACCCGGCAAACCATTTTCTCTGAACAACTGGTCATTTGAAACAGAGCCTCAAGCGGAGCTGAACAACCGGAGCATGTTTCAGCCTCGAGGAAAGGCATTGGGGGGCTCCAGCGCCATCAACGCCATGCTCTACATTCGTGGTCAGAAGGAGGACTACGAGGACTGGGCTCGTCTAGGTTGTGAGGGGTGGTCTTACGATGAAGTGCTGCCCTACTTTCTGCGCTCAGAGAACAACGAGCGAGGCCTCTCCGAGTTTCACAGTGACAACGGACCTCTGCAGGTCTCTAACCAGCGTTCACCACGCGCAATCGCGGAGGCCTACATTCGCGCATGCGAAGCCCACCAGATCCGTCGGAATGACGACTTTAACGGCGAAGATCAGGAAGGAGTTGGCCACTATCAAGTTACTCAATTTCATGACAAGGCGAAAAGAGGTGAGCGCTGTTCTGCCGCTGCCGCTTATCTTCACCCAATCATGGGACGCCCCAATCTAACTGTCCTCACCGGTGCTCGCGGCCGCCGCGTGCTGCTAAAAAATGGGCGCGCCACCGGCATTGAGATTTCCTGGAAGGGCAAACTACAAGAAATCACCGCAAACCGGGAAGTCCTTGTTTGTTCGGGCGCTTTCCAGTCCCCACACCTTCTGCAGCTTTCTGGCATCGGCCCTGAAGCTGAACTTAGACGGCACGGCATCAAGGTTGAACACAACCTTCCCGGCGTTGGGCAGAACCTTCAGGACCATCTGGACTACACAATCAGCTTCAAATCCAAGAGTCAGGACCTTGTGGGGCTGGGCATTCGGCCCACCTTGAAGCTCATTGGCGAAATGCTTCGCTGGCGTAAGGACGGTACGGGCATGATTGCCACCCCAGCGGCAGAAGGCGGCGCATTCTTCAAATCCAGCCCGCACGTCGATCGGCCAGACCTGCAACACCACTTCGCAATCGCCATTGTGGATCAACATGCGCGCAAACTGTACTACGGAACGGGTTACGGCTGCCACGTCTGCTTGTTGCGGCCAAAATCAAGAGGCGAGGTGGGTTTGAATTCGGCCGACCCGATGGCGCCGCCACGCATTGATCCGCGTTATCTGACAGAGCCGGAAGACCTTGATTTGATGGTAACGGGCCTGAAGAAAACGTTGGATGTGCTCGATCACCCAGAGTTTGACGCCTACCGTTTCAAACCTTTGCGGAAAATCGACCGTTCCGAGGCGGGGTTGCGCGCAGAGATACGCGCCCGGGCGGAAACCATTTATCATCCGGTCGGCACCTGCAAGATGGGACAGGATGAAATGGCCGTTGTTGACCCCGAGTTGAAAGTTCGGGGCATCGAAGGATTGCGCGTTGTGGACGCTTCGGTGATGCCGACGCTTATTTCAGGAAACACCAACGCTCCTACCATCATGATTGCCGAAAAAGCAGCTGACATGATCTTGGGCCGCGCACCTCTGCCTGCTTTCAGGCGCGCAGACCCGGTCACGACCTCAGCTTAATAAAAGCGCGTCAGCTGCCGAGCTTTTCAGCGATCTTTGCGATCAGCTTGGCAGCGACCTCTTCCTTGCCCATCTTCGGCCAATCCTCAACGCCATCCTCAGACACGATGCGAACGGTGTTCTCGCTACCGCCCATCACGTTGTTTTCCGGGCTTACGTCATTGGCGACAATAAGATCAGCGCCTTTACGTTGCAGCTTGCCGCGCGCGTTTTCGATCAAGTCATTGGTCTCGGCGGCAAAACCAACCACCAGCCCTGGCCGCAAGACCTTGCTGTTGCCTATCGTCGCCAGAATGTCCGGGTTCTCGACGAAATCCAGTGCCGGCACTTTTCCGGAGCCATCTTTCTTGATCTTCTGATGCGCATCGGACGCGACACGCCAGTCAGCCACAGCAGCCGCCATGATGGCGATATCAGCGGGCAGAGCCGATTGCACTGCGGCCAGCATTTCGCGGGCAGTTTCTACATGCACCACGTTCACGCCCTTGGGGTCCTTCAGCGTGACCGGACCAGACACCAGTGTCACATCCGCACCGGCCTGCGCGACCGCCTCAGCGATTGCATGCCCCTGACGACCTGAGGATCGATTGGCAATGTAGCGTACCGGATCGATCGGCTCGTGGGTTGGTCCAGAGGTAATCACCACCTTCTTGCCTGCCAGGGGCTTGATCGTGGCATTGAAGAACGCCTCGACAGCTTCCAAAATCTCCATAGGCTCAGCCATGCGGCCATAGCCAGCTTCGCCCTTTTCGGCCATTTCGCCCGCATTGGGCCCCACTGTCAAAATCCCGTCGCCCTGCAAGGTCTTCAAGTTGCGTTGGGTCGCGACGTGAGCCCACATGCGTGAGTTCATGGCTGGTGCAATCAACACGGGCTTGTCAGTTGCAAGCAGCACGCAGGATGCCAAATCATCCGCATGGCCACCCGCCATTTTGGCCATCATGTTGGCTGTGGCTGGTGCCACGACGATCAGATCCGCTTCGCGCGACAGGCGAATATGGCCAACGTCATGCTCAGCTTCCCGGTCAAAAAGATCCGTAAACACTTTTCCGCCGGTCAGGGCACCAACGGCAAGCGGCGTAATGAACTTTTGAGCACCTTCTGTCATCACCGCACGCACGGAAGCGCCGCGCTCTTGCAAGCGCCGGACCAAATCCAGCGACTTGTAGCAGGCGATCCCGCCCGTGATGATCAGAAGAATGCGCTTTCCCGAAAGCATCGACAGCTCCATGCTTGCTCAAAATACTCTTGGCTATTCCTAGCGGTAATTGCAGAAAAATGCACTCATGAGTTCAACGGACCTAGAACAAAAAAACCCGCGGGGCGGCGCCCTGCGGGTTTCTGAACTCGAAATTTGCGCTTCCCTCAGAACTGCGGAGCGAAAGACCGCGGTGCAGCGGCAATAGGTTCCGCCTTGCCCTGACTGGTAACAGCGTAAACAGCCAGACCACGCTCGCTCATCCCGGATGAGGTGAAGCGGAATACACCGTCGATTCCAAGGAAGCCGTCCTTGTTGGTCAAAACGCGATCGGTAAACCGGTCAGGCCCCGCAGAGCGCACGAGGCCCGCAGCAAGGATCGTCGCATCATAAGCCAGCGATGCGTTTCGCGCCGGTGGTTGGCCGAATGCCGAGGCATAGCGCTGACTGAACTGATCGAAACTACGGTTATCCGGACCGGGGAACCAGCTGCCCACCATAACCGGTGACTGCAGAATATCGCGGGTGTTCCACTGACCGCTGCCGATCAACTTCAACTCGCCAATGTTAGCCCCCTGTTCCGTAAGCACCTGCATGGCAAAAGGAGGCACACCGCCGCCCTCAGGTATGAACAACGTATCCACCTGACCAATGGAACGGGCAAGGCTCGTGACTTTCTGACGGATGTCGTTGGCATCCCCCGGCGTGTAGCGTTCAACCATAACAATGCGGCCATTGGTGCGACCAACTGCCTGTCTAAAAGTCGCTTCTGCAACGGCACCGTAGGAGTTGTTTGGCAGCAAGGCCGAATAGGAACGACGCTCTTGGTCGGCGGCGTAGCCAACGATGCGGTTTACATCTGATTCCGGCAGATAGCTGAGCAGATAGGTGCCGCGACCAGCCACATTCGTATCGCTTGAGAACCCAATGACGGGCACACCCGCGCTGCGCGCTACAGAACTTGCGCCCTCAACGGCCTGCGCGAAAACAGGACCCAATATCAGTTCAGCTCCCTCAGCGATGGCGGCGCTTGCAGCTGCCTGCCCGCCCTCGCGGGTGCCACGTGTATCTTTCACGAGAAGCTGAATGTCCGCACCCTGAAAATCTTGCAGGGCCATTTGCGCGGAGTTCTTGAAGAGTGTCGCAACCTCAGCAGAAGACTGGTTCTCACCCGTCATGGGAAGCAACAGTCCAACTCGGACCGCCCCATTCCCGATTACCTCACCGCTTACCTGTGCCGGACCGACCGGCTCGAACGGCGAGTTTGCTGGATTGTAAACATTCGAGTAGTTGGGCCCGGCAACACAACCAGCCAGCAGGGCAGCAGCGCCCACTGCAACGGCTTTAAGCGTTGTCTTGAAAAAACGACCCCGAGACGCGTTTTGCAAAGCGCTCATAAAATCCCCACCAATTCCTACGGCCCTAAATGATCTGGACCGTTTGCCATGCCCGGTCACATCTGCTCTTGATTTTTGCAGAAGATAGGACGCAATTACAGCCGCTACTACACTCATGTCGGGTCTTTTTTGCGATTACTGGCAATTTATGCCTCTATAAAATCGAGAAAGTGCCCGTTGTTCGCCAGATGTCCCACTTCACTTGTGCAAAACCAGCTTAAAGGAACGGTTCTCCCCATGGAACATGAACAAGCCGTTGCAACCAGAAGATTTTCCATTGGAGAAAACACATTCAATGCGCGTTCTATCCAGAGCGGCTTGTACATCGTTTCTACGCCAATCGGCAACTTGGGGGACATCACAGTCCGTGCATTGGAGACATTAGCCGCCTGTGATTTTGTCGCCTGCGAAGACACGCGCGTCACCGGAGTGCTGATGCAGCGCTTCGGTTTGAAAACACCGCTGATGACCTATCATGAGCATAATGCGGCCAAGCAGCGCCCCAAAATTTTGGAGGCACTGGAAGCTGGAAAGGCCATTGCGCTGGTTTCAGATGCTGGAACGCCGCTGATCTCCGATCCCGGCTACCGTCTCGTCAATGATGTTGTGGAAGCGGGCCATTCAGTATTCCCCATTCCTGGCGCATCGGCTCTGCTTACGGGCCTTGTCGGGGCAGGTCTTCCTTCTGACACGGTTTTATTTGCCGGCTTCTTGTCCCAAAAGGCAGGAGCGCGGCAAAAGCGACTTGAAGAGGCAAAGGACATTCCGGCCACTCTGATCTTCTATGAAAGCCCGCACCGTCTGTCCGCAACACTGGAAGATATGGCCCGCATTCTGGGGCCAGAGCGTCCCGGCGTCGTGGCGCGAGAGCTGACCAAGAAATTCGAAGAGTTTCAACGTGCGCCCCTCCAAGACCTTGTGGAGCGGTATTCCGGAGATCGCCCCAAGGGCGAAATTGTGATCCTTATTGGACCACCCGCCGAGAAAGAGCCGGATGCTGCCGATGCAGACCGACTGCTGCTGGAGGCACTTCAGACCATGCCTGTGAGTGCAGCAGCAAAAACAGTTTCCAAGGCGACTGGCTTAGAGCGGAAAACGCTGTACGCGCGGGCGATGGAGCTTAAAGATGGTGCATCAAACGAAGATGCCGGAGACGACGGCTAAGGATCGGCGTATTGCCGCGGAGCGAAAAGGCCACCGAGCCGAAGCGCTGGCGCGCTGGTACATGCGGCTCAAGGGCTATCGAGTTCTTGAGCAGCGCTACAAGACGAAGCAGGGCGAGATCGATCTGATCGCCCAGCGCGGAAAAACCATCGCTTTCGTTGAAGTAAAGGCACGTCGAACGGCAGAGGCCGCGATCGGTGCCATCACCCCACGCGCGCAGCATCGTATTGAAGCCGCAGCACGGCTTTGGCTTTCACACTCTGACATTCCGCCAGAAATGACGTACAGGTTTGATGCCGTGCTCATCATGCCCCGCAGGTGGCCTCAGCACATTCACAACCTGTTTGAAAGCCGAAGCTGCTTCTAATACAACTTTGTGAAGCCGCCCCCATAGACAAACGCTTTTGGCAACCGCATATCTTGCCTGACTAAAGCCACTCGCAATTTCCAAGGAACCGATAGTCCTCGCAGGTTCCACCCATAAGGAGCTTTCCATGGCCCTGAAAGTCGCCGTTCAGATGGACCATATTTCGTCCATTAACATTGCAGGTGATAGCGCTTTCGCGTTGATGCTTGAAGCGCAGAAGCGTGGGCACGAACTGTACCACTACACTCCTGATCGTCTCGCCCTCTGGGGGGAGAAGGTGATGTGTGCAGTGGAACCGGTTGAAGTGCGTGATGAGGTTGGCAACCACTTTTCGTTTGGCGAGAAAAGGCGTGTTGATCTTTCTGAAATGGATGTGGTCCTTATGCGTCAGGATCCACCATTTGACTTGTCCTACATCGCAGCCACTCACATTCTTGAGAAGATCCATCCAAAGACACTGGTGGTAAACAACCCCGTATCGGTGCGCAATGCACCGGAGAAGCTGTTCGTGACCCAGTTTACGGATCTGATGCCGCCAACCCTGATCACGCACGACAAGGACGAGATTGACGCTTTCCGTGCCGAGTATGGCGATATCGTCATGAAGCCCCTTTTTGGTCATGGCGGTGCAGCGGTGTTCCGTGTCACCAAAGACGACCTGAACTACGGCTCACTCTATGACTTCTTTGCCGCAACCTTCCGCGAGCCATGGGTCATTCAGCAGTTTCTGCCAAACGTAAAGCACGGCGACAAACGCATCTTGTTGGTGGATGGTGAGTTTGCTGGCGCAGTGAACCGCGTTCCAGCGGAGGGGGATCTGCGCTCCAACATGGTACGTGGCGGTTCACCAACGGATAGTGACCTGACAGATCGCGAACGCGAAATCTGCGCCCGCCTTGGCCCTGTCCTGAGAGAGCATGAGCTGTATCTGGTCGGCATCGACGTGATTGACGGCTACCTTACCGAGATCAACGTGACCGCACCAACGGGCATTCGCGCCATTGCAAAGCTCGGCGGCCCCGATGTTGCAGGAATGGTCTGGGACCGTTTGGAAGCCAAACGAGCTGGCTAAAGAACGCTCAGAACCAAAGTAATCAAGAGGGGGCGACCCCTCTTTTTCTTTGTCTTAAGGCGATGTGCGCAACCGCACCCACTACGCCTTGAATTGCGGATAGTGCGCCTCAAAATGCTGACGCATAGCAGTAAGCCCCTGCTCAAAGACAGCACCACGGCCAAAGCCTATGCGGAAGTGATCTTCAGGCACATCTCCCAGCTCCGAGCGATATATGGAGCCCGGCAACAGCAACACACCGCTAACCTCAAGCAGCTTCCTGCAGAATGCTTCACCGCCTTCAGGCCCTAGAAACCGAGGAAAGGCCACGCAGCCGCCCAGCGGCCGTGTCCACTCCACCAGCCCCGGATAGTCGGCAAAAAGCTGTTCCAGTGCCTCGACGTTTTTCTTTAGCAACGCATGGTTTCTGGCAAGGATCTGATCTCGTGACTTGAGCGCGATCAACGCCAGCGCTTCAGAAGGGGCGGAGTTACATATGGAGAGGTAATGCTTGTAGTGTTCAACCTTCTCAAGAAGCCCCAGATCTTGCGCGGCAATCCAGCCCACGCGAAGACCGGGCATGCCATAGGCTTTGGACATGACATTGAGCGAGATACCGCGCTCATAAATTTGAGCGACTTGCGGCAGACGATCTGCGGGATCGAGTTCCACTCCTCGATAAACTTCATCAACAAAGAGCCAAATGCCCCGTTCGCGGCACAGGGCGACGATCTCCTTCAAATCCTCATGGGGCAGTACCATGCCTGTCGGGTTCTGCGGGAAGTTGAGTGAAATCAGCTTGGTATTGGGCCGGATAGCCGCCCGAAGCTCATCCAGATCGAGCTTCCAGCGACCTCTCACCATTGCTTTCTTTATGGGAACGCCTGTCACCTCGCAGATTGCAAGCGGCACGGTCTCTGCGCTTTGATAGTTTGGCACCGTCGTAATCACGTGGTCGCCTGCTGACAGTAAAACCTTGGCGACGGCATAAAGACCTTCGGCGGCACCTGCCAGGCAAAGAATATTCTCTGCCGCCAATCCACTGTAAGTCTGGGCAATCTCATCTCGCAGCTGCGGCGCCCCCCAAGTCTGGGTGTACCCCAACCAAAGCTTGTCAAAGCGCTCTCGGTCTTCTGGAGCGGCCATTTGCAACAGGTCAGAGAGACTAAGACTTTCGATGTCGGAAGCGGTCATGTGATGACGCGCCTTGAACTCCCACTTGGAGAAAAACACTTCCAGCTCGAAATCGCGCATTGGCTGTGGACTTGTCATGGGAAACTCCTAGGCACGCTCGGCGGGAGCCGCACTTGCTCTGCATTGTTTGATGAGTGAATAGAGGCTGGCTCGTGAGATACCGAGGGCTTCAGCCACAAAATCTGCGGACCCGCGTGCAGCAAAGACATCCGCTGCCAGCAATCGACTGACAATGACTTGGCGTTCACTTCTTCGCAGCTGATTGAACGAGATTTTTAGCTCTTTCAGTGTGGCTGCGATGATTGCGTTTGTTACCTCGCGCCAGTCATTTTTGATGAATGCAGAGTCATTTATGTCTTGCGCTGTGCTGGTCAATTGAGCGAGCAAGTTCTTGGCCGCTTCCAGCGCATCGACACGCAGGTTCATGCACAGCAATGCTGCAGGCGCGCCGGTATCATCTCGTATCAATGCGGAAACGGAGCGCAACTTTGCTCCATCTGAGTTTGATTTCAGGTAGGGCCCGATTGTGTCATCCGCAGTCAAGTTCGCCTGAAAATCACCAATGTCTGTCAGACTATCGTCACCCGGCTTGCGGGGGGACATGGCGTTTACAAGGACCGCGATGCGCTGCGACTTCAAATCGTGGAGCACAACCTCGACCTGCCCGGGAAACAGGGCCGCGATGGCGTGGCAAACCGGCGTAAGTAACTCAAGTGACGACATGGCCTCAATCTGGATATTTCATATATAATAAGACAAATAGTCTATTCATCGTCACAGCGCAAATTTATCCTTGAGAATTCAAAGTGGCATTGCATTTCCCGCAGTATCCGGGGACTGAGTTCTGTGAATGTTCCTCGGTGAATTATGCAGCTAACCTGTCAACAGCGTTGGTTTCGGGGGCAGCGGCATGTTCGCCAGAGTTACAACAGTTGCGTTTCAAGGCATTCAAGCCGTGGATGTGGATGTGCAAGTGCAGATCGGTCCCGGCGCCATCTGTTTCACACTGGTTGGCTTGCCAGACAAGGCCGTTGCCGAGAGCCGCGAACGGGTGCGGTCTGCGCTCGTTGCATCCGGGCTGGCCCTCCCGGCAAAGCGGGTGACCGTCAATCTCGCCCCTGCGGACCTGCCAAAGGAAGGTTCTCACTATGATCTGCCCATTGCCCTAGGGCTGATGGTTGCCATGGGCGCTTTGCCGTCAGATGTACTAACCGATTATCTCGTTATTGGCGAACTAGCACTGGATGGGTCCATTACAGCAGTCAACGGCGCGCTCCCGGCTGCCATGGCTGCAAACGGGCAGGGTAAAGGCCTGATTTGCCCGGCAGTGTGCGGTCCTGAAGCCGCTTGGGCAAGCGGCGATATGAAGATCCTCGCACCTAACTCCCTCATACAGCTGGCAAATCACTTCAAGGGCACACAAGTCTTGAGCGCGCCGACGCCGGGTGTTTCGCCAAGCCCTCCAGACCAGAAGGACCTTTCGGAGATCCGCGGACAGGAGACTGCCAAGCGTGCATTGGAGATCGCAGCGGCTGGAGGGCACAATTTGCTTATGGTTGGGCCGCCCGGCTCAGGAAAATCCATGCTGGCGAGCCGTTTGCCATCCATTCTCCCCAAGCTAGAACCTCGAGAACTGCTTGAGGTTTCCATGATTGCCTCGATCGCTGGAGAACTGGCAGATGGGCAGCTCAGCAATCAGCGGCCTTTCCGTGCGCCCCACCATTCTGCGAGCATGGCTTCTCTGGTGGGGGGAGGGTTGCGTGCTCGCCCCGGAGAAATTTCGCTGGCTCACAACGGTGTCCTCTTTCTGGATGAGTTGCCAGAATTTCAACCACAAGTGCTCGACAGTCTTCGCCAACCCATTGAAAACGGGGAGGCTACGATCGTACGCGCCAACCACCGCGTTACCTATCCTTCGCGGGTGCAGTTGATTGCTGCCATGAACCCTTGCCGATGCGGCCATGCCGGTGAACCGGGCCACCAATGCAAGCGAGGGGATCGTTGTGCCGCGGACTATCAGGCCCGCGTTTCCGGTCCCTTTCTGGATCGTATCGATTTGCAGATTGAAGTCCCCGCTGTCTCTGCGCTGGATCTGATTGGCGCATCAAGCGCAGAAAGCTCCGCGCGCGTGGCAGAGCGTGTCATGCTGGCCCGAGAACGGCAGAAGGCGCGTTATGCCAAACTTGGCCTCCCCATCACCATGAACGCTCATGCCAGTGCACGTACCATCGAAGAGACAGTAGGCCTAAATGGGGCAGGAGAGGCACTCATGGCAGAAGCTGCCTCCAAGCTCCAACTTTCAGCCCGAGGGTTTCACAGGGTGCTAAAGCTTGCCCGCACGCTCGCGGATATGGATCAGAAGGATGATGTAGGTCATCATCACCTAGCAGAAGCATTGAGCTACCGCCAAAATCGGTTGATGTCGCTTGCTGCTTGAAACTCTGTTTTTACCCTTTGGCGCTACAACCAGAGCTGATCCGTTTTCAGGCTAATTTGTCAGAGTGTGAGTTGATGCAAGAAAGCCGAGAATCTGGCCCCTACAAAGAGCCTGCTGACCTGAAAGGGGCAACTTCCCTCGAAGCTATCAGACAGGTTGTGCCAACCACTCCGGCCTCCAAGACGTCAACCGTACTACGCCTCCTTTCGCTTGTAGCAGGTATTCTTGGTCTCGCGGTCTCACTGGGCCTTAGCTTTCAACCCTTGCCAGCTGCTGCTTTGGCACCTTGTATCGCGTTTCTCTCAGGGGCGATCGTCTTTCGCCGCTTTCCTGCTGCAGATGAAATTGCGCGATATTGGACCCGTCAGCAGGTGGAAAGTGAAGTCTCCGAACTGCCAGAGGGCCTCGAACTTGAGGACGTTTACAGCTCTGCCCTGCAAGAGGTGAACGCCCAGCACCAGAGTGTCCTGGAAGCGTTGGGTGCTATCGTCATTCGGCGCGATGGCGAAGGCCGTGTGCTCTACGTGAATGAGGCAGCGGCCCATGCGTTCAAGCCCGGCGACCAACCGCGGGTCGGTGAATTTCTCAAACTTCCAACCCTTTCTGGGGGCCTTACTTCGCACGCACCAGCAGTGAACGAGACGCCTTCCGAGGTTGAGATCGACACCCAAAAAGGGCCTCGATGGTTCTCCGTTCTCAATCTTCGGGTCAGTGACAGCAGTGGTGCTGCGCCCGTTTTGCAAACTATCCTTCGAGATGTCACCCAGCGCCGACGCGCAGAAGAAAAACTCCGTGAAGGGTTGAGCCAAGCCGCCATTGCGAACGAAGCCAAGTCGCGTTTTCTCGCAACGGTTAGCCATGAAATCCGAACGCCGCTCAATGGCATTTTGGGGATGGCAGGCCTATTGCGTGACACCCGGCTCAGCCCGGAGCAGAGGACATACGTCGATGCCGTCGATACCTCCGGTCAGGCCCTGCTGGTTCTCATTGACGAGTTGCTGGACTACTCCAAGATCGATGCGGACAAGCTTGCTTTGAACGTAAAGCCAACGAACTTGCGTAGTGTCGTCGACGGAGTGGTGGAGCTTCTTGCGCCCAAAGCCCAAGACAAGGGGCTGGAAATCGGTGCATTCATTGACCACGAGCTGCCCGAGATCGTGGAAATTGATGAAGCACGCATACGCCAGATACTTCTCAACCTCGCTGGCAACGGTATCAAATTTACCGAGAAGGGCGGTATTTCCGTTCTGGTTGAGAAAGATGAAAGGGCCTTAGCTCAAGTCGGCCAGATCCCACTGAAGATCAGCATCTCGGACACCGGACCTGGTTTTAGTGAAGAACAAGCTGCCCGCATATTCAATGAGTTCGAACAGCTGGATCATGGCCGCACGCGCAAGTTTGGCGGCACTGGCCTGGGCCTTGCGATTTCTCAAAGGCTCGCACAGTTGATGGATGGAACGATCTCGGCGCAGGGAGAACCGGGTAAAGGGGCAACCTTTACCCTTCGGCTGCCGGTCACCGCAGTTGAGGAGCCCTACAAAAGGCCAGAGGCAGAGCTGGAGGGCACCAAGGTCTTGCTCCTTTCCAGTGGCGCAACAGAAGCACCCTTGATTGCAAGATGCCTGCAACAACATGGATGCACGGTACAAGAACTCTCTGGTGACTCCAGCGATGTGTGGAATGCCCTTTCTCAAGCCAGCTTGCTGATCGTGTGCGAACAGGCTGTCGCCAACATGGCCAGCTGGCTGGAGATCGCCAAAACGCACCAACCAGAACTCAAGTGCATAGTGGTGGTTGCTCCTTCTGAGAGAGACAAACTCCCGCAGTTAAAGGCAATCGGCTTCGATGCTTATCTGGTTCGCCCCGTGCGTGGCTCCTCGCTATTGACAGTCGCCGATAAACTGGTGAACGGGGACGCCATGGACCAGATTAGTGAGGCGGCTGACCCTGAGCGTTCTCTGGTCCACACTGAGACTACACTGGCCAAAAGTGCATTGCGGTTTCTTGTCGCCGAGGACAATGAGATCAACCGCATGCTTACCGGTGCCCTGCTGAAGAAGATGGGTCATCAGACACACTTCGTCGGCAATGGGGAGGAAGCGGTGAACGCAGCACTGAGTGGCGATTTCGATGCGGTGCTCATGGATTTGCATATGCCGGGCATTGATGGGGTCACGGCGGTCCGTCAGATCCGCAGTGCAGATAACCCCAGAGCCTTAAGCCTCCCCATCATCGTGGTGACAGCAGATGTGCTCCCAGAAACACGAGCAGCCGCACTCGATGCGGGCGCAAATGGGTTCATAACGAAACCGCTGAACTTCACCGACCTAGCTAACATTCTGAATAGCGTTTATTGATCATCAACAGCTTTGGCGCGTAAATTTACCCTGCGTCTCAACTCAGCAAGACAGCCACTTTCTGCCCGTTTGACGCTAGGTAAAACTAAGGTGACTGAAAAACTGGGAGTAACTTTAGGCCATGTCATGCTACTGTATGAATAGGGATTTACGGCAATCCTAGTATAAAGGACTGGGGAACGACCTTCTCGCAAGGTGCATTGCATTTGACAAAGTCGACTGGACGGTCGGCTAGAAATTGCAGCATCTGCAAGTCAGGTCTCAGGAGACGCGGGTTAGATGAACGGATCTGGGCTGTTTTCGCCAAGGAATATTGTTAGGAAGTTCGCTCCATTGAAAGCCAATGGGATCGGGCCCGGCCGGTGGACGCCAACACCGCTCAAAGCACGTATGATGCACAACGCGCCGCTAAGCTTGGGCCGCGTTGGTTCCCTTGAGGTGCGTCAGGCAGAAAACTGGAAGGAAGTAAAGCACTCCCAGCGCCTGCGCTATCACGTCTTCTACGAAGAGATGTCTGCAATCGCAGACGCGCAGACCATGCTGACGCGCCGCGACAAAGATGCCTACGATGCCATCTGCGATCATCTTTTGGTTGTAGACCATGACAGCCTCGTCAAAACAAAGCCGTTCAGCAAGCCGAAGCCACAAATTGTTGGCACCTATCGCATGCTCCGTCAGAATGTTGCGGACATGAACGGCGGTTTCTACACGGCTGGCGAGTATGACATTCAGCCTCTTCTGGAACGCCATTCCCACGCAAATTTCATGGAGCTAGGCCGCTCGTGCGTCTTGAAGCCCTACCGCAACAAGAAGACAGTTGAACTACTGTGGCATGGCATCTGGTCTTACGTGCTCATGCATAATGTTGACGTGATGATCGGCTGTGCCTCCATTGAAGGCACGGATCCCGATCGCCTGTCCGAGCAGCTTTCCTTCCTGCACCACTATGCGCAGGCACCAGAGGAATGGCGCGTGAGCGCGCTTCCAGATCTGCATGTGGACATGAACCGCATGCCGAAGGACAAGGTTGACCAACGCTCTGCGTTGCGTGCATTGCCGCCGCTGATCAAAGGCTATCTGCGCCTTGGCGCATACATTGGTGATGGCGCTGTCGTCGACCACCAGTTCGGCACCACGGACGTTCTTATTGTCATGCCGGTGTCTGCACTCAACTCTCGTTATGTTAACTATTACGGCGCTGACGCCAGCCGGTACGCCAGCTGATTTTTTCCGCACATTTCTGCCATTTGTGCGCTGAGGATAACTGCGGTTAAGGAAAAACCGCAGTTCTTCTTTAACGTCGCTTTAAACCCCCTGATTTAGCGTTGGTTTACCAAGAACTACGGAATTCAGGGGTCATCGCGTATCATGTCGCAGCGCCGCTCAGGGCCAAGACGGGTTGAACCAACGCTCGGAGAACCGAGTGCGCGCCGTGCACGCGCGCCCGGCCCAGCTGGTGCCCCTCGCAAACCACAGCCCCCAAAGCGTCCAAGCCCCACCCCGCAAGCCAAGGCTGCCCCACAACCAAAGCCTCGACCGCGGCCTACAGCAGCCAAAGCCGCCGCGCCAGCGCGCAAAGCCCCACCACAAGTCGCCCAAAAGCCAAAAAGGCGTCCAGCCTCGGCGCGGCCGTCTCCCAAAGCCCGCCAACAAACACTTGCGGCTCTGGAGGCTGCAACGCGCGGCTCAGGGCGAGGAAAGCGGCAATCGCCGAGCTTTCTATGGCGTGCGACCAAGTTCGTTGCTTACTGGAGCGTCGTGGCGGGCATCTGGGGCGTGCTCGTCGTTGCAGGCATTCTGACCTATTACGCAGCACATCTGCCGCCTGCGTCAGAGTGGGCTGTGCCAAAGCGACCGCCTAACGTTCAGATCGTGGCAGCAAACGGCACCCTGATAGGCAACCGGGGCGACACCGGCGGCGAAGCCATTCGTCTGCAACAACTTCCGCCCTATCTGCCGCAAGCCGTTCTCGCGATCGAAGATCGGCGGTTTTATTCTCATTTCGGCATCGATCCAATCGGACTATTGCGTGCCGCATACACCAACTACCGAAGTGGATCGACCGTGCAGGGCGGGTCAACGCTCACCCAACAGCTTGCCAAGAACCTGTTCTTGAACCCCGAACGGACCATTCAACGTAAGATGCAGGAAGTGGTCATGTCCTTGTGGCTGGAAGCCAATTACAGCAAGGACGAGATCCTGGAAATGTACCTCAACCGCGTTTATCTTGGCGCGGGGGCATATGGCGTTGACGCTGCATCGCGGCGTTATTTTGACAAATCCGCACGTTTGGTGACCCTTTCTGAAGCAGCTACGCTCGCAGGGTTGTTGAAGGCACCTTCACGGCTCTCGCCGAGCCGCAACCCGCAAGCAGCGGAAGATCGCTCGCAAGTGGTAATTGCCGCCATGCTGGATGCTGGCTTCATTACAGAAACGCAGGCCAAGAATGCCTTGATGGACGGCTTTGCGGTAGCGCACGACTTCAACCGGGGCAGCGAAAACTATGTCGCCGACTATGTAATGGACGTGCTGCCAAGCTTCATTGGCAAGATTGATCAAGATATCATCGTCGAGACCACGGTGGATATGGATATGCAGCGCGCTGCCGAAGACGCGCTGCGGAATGCCCTTTACAATTTCGAGAAGGATCATGGTGCCCGTCAAGGGGCAGTGGTCACCTTAAACCGCAATGGCGCCATTCGCGCCATGGTGGGTGGCGGCGACTACAGCCGCAGCCAGTACAACCGCGCAGCCTACGCCAAGCGCCAGCCGGGCTCGGCCTTCAAGCCTTTCGTGTTCCTCACGGCATTGGAGAACGGCTACACGCCGAACACTGTGCGCAACGACAGACCGATCACCTACCGTGGCTGGTCCCCCAAGAACTACAACAATCGCTATTATGGAGACGTCACGCTGACCTTGGCACTCGCCAAGTCCATGAACTCGGTTGCCGTGCAATTGGCGAACGAAACCGGCCCCAAAAGGGTCATCAGCACGGCTCGCCGCCTTGGCATCTCATCACCGCTCACCAGCAACCCCTCTCTGGCCCTTGGCACCTCCGAAGTAACGCCTCTGGAAATCGCAGGTGCCTATGTGCCGTTTTCCAATGGCGGATTTGGCATTGTGCCGCATGTGGTGCGCAAAATAAGCACCGAGGATGGCCGGACGCTCTACACAAGACGTGGAGATGGGACTGGCCGCGTCATCAGCGCCGAAAAAGTGGGTCAAATGAACCTGATGATGGCCAACACCATGCGGGTTGGTACAGGCCGGAAGGCGGCCCTCGATAGTCGCCCCTCCGGAGGCAAAACCGGCACAACGCAAGGCTCTCGTGACGCCTGGTTCATTGGCTACACCGCTTCACTTACAACGGCTGTTTGGGTCGGAAATGACGATAACTCGCCCACGAACAAGGTTACCGGCGGCGGTCTGCCAGCAGAGATCTGGCATGAAACCATGCAAGCTTCACACAGGGGCGTGCCAGTAGCAGCGCTTCCAGGCGTGCCGCTGTACTTTGACTCACCTTCACCCATCGCCCGTCCAAATGAGGGTGCTTTACCTCCGCCAAGCCATGTGGGTAGCATTCAGCCATCTCAGCAGCCCGCCCGTACTGGCGGTCCGTTGAATCTGCTGGGCCGGATCTTTGGAGGCGGATAGGTCTAGTTAATCAGATGCAACTGGGCCCCATGGGCCTTCAGCCAGTTTTGCGCCGTTCGGGTGTGTGGTGCCAGTTCATAGCAGAGCTTCCAGAATGCATCTGAATGGTCCATATGCATGAGGTGAGCAACCTCGTGTGCCGCCACGTACTCCAGAATGTCGGGCGGGGCCAGAATGAGCCGCCAAGAAAAGGAAAGTCTTCCGTTCGAAGCACAGGACCCCCAGCGCGATTTGGTATCGCGCACCGAGATCGCAGTCGCTTGGCGGCCAATCCGGGCCGTATACCGCGCAACAGCGGCCTCCAGATCCTTGCGGGCTTCTTCCTTGTAGAACTTAATCAGCTTGCGGCCCAAGGCCTGTGGCTCACCGGGAACGATCAAGACCGCCCCTTCTTCCGTTTCCACGGCCTCGACAAGGCCGCGAAGTTTACCAGAACTCTTCAGTGTGTAGCTTTTGCCACGCAACGGCACCGGGACGCCCTCGACCAACTCAGCCTTCGGGGCGCGCTTTGAGAGGCGCTCCTCGATCCACAAGGCCTGCTTTTCTGCAAATCTTTGCGCAGTTGAAAGTGTCCCGCCATGAGGCACCGTCAACACCGGAGCATCGTCTTCCATGGGTAGGCGTAAGATGTACTTCCGCGCCCTTGGGTTGCGGCGCAGCTTGACCGAGATTTCCCGATCAGACAATGCCACCGTTATGGCTTCCGGAAGGGCTTTGCGGTCTCGAAAAATGGCAGTATTCCAGTCTTTCTCGAAGGTGTCCACGACACCTGAGTTAGCAGCACCGCCAAAATTTAGGCGCGAGAACCGGCAAAAGCAATCATCATTGCCACCCCAAATTGGAATATGCCCATTAACAGCGAAAGGGGCACATATCGCGCCCCTCTACCAAGAATCTGATCAACAGCGGTTATGATGCCGTAGTTGCATCACCAGCAGGGCGACCGCCGCGTGCGGCCATAAATCGATCAAACTCTTCCTTGTCACGTGCGCGGCGGAGTTCCTTCATGTAGTTGTCGAAGTCCTCGCGCATTGCATCCAGCTTGCGGCGCTCTTCTTCCAACCGCTTCAGCTCAGCTTCACGGTAGTCATCAAAAGCAACATTTCCCGTTGGAGCATAGCCTGACATCGTATTCACCGCGTCTTTGATGGGATTGGCTTTCCATGCCGTTTCCGCCTGCTTCTTGAACTCGGGAAATTTGTCTCCCCACAAGATGTAGGCAAGCATTGCCAAGCCAAGAGGCCAGAAAACGATAAATCCTAGCACCATTAAAGCTATGGTTGCCGGAGTCCAAGCTGGACGAATTACTCCTTGGTGGGTCATAAAATTCCTCCTAAGCAAGACCACATACATGAAGTGGGCTGTCGATAACGGAATTTCAAGTGACTTCACCTTGGCGTGAGCCGCAAAGCGGCTCACGAAAACAAAAGGCTACATGAAAATAATGGTTTAAGGGCGCTAAAAATCTAGCGCTAGCCTTCTTCGGTGAGCTTTTTCGCCTGTTCCACCCAACCTTCTCGCAGGATGCGGCCATCAAGCTTTTCATCGAGCGACTGAGCTTGCTCGGGTGTGAGCGCAGCAACTTGCCACAGATGGAAAATGCCTGCCTGGTTCAGCTCGTTTTCCAGTTTCGGCCCGACGCCGGTGATCTGCTTGAGATCATCGACAACCCCTTCGGTTTGCTCAAGGATGATGCTGTCCTTGATGTCCGATGCGGTTTGCGCTTCCTCACCAGAGCCCTTCGCGGATGGTGCAGCACCCGCCAATTGCCTTTGGCGCTCTCGCTCCACCTGCACTGGAATACAGCCCAGCTTCGGATGTGATTTGATGAAGTCAACAATGCGCGGTGCAATCTCGGACCGATAGCGAGAACCGTTAAACACGCCGTAGTGACCCACATTGGGCTGCACATAGTGCGCGCGCTTCTCGTCACCCAGTTTTGTTGCCAATGTGTGTGCAGCATGGGTCTGACCCACGCCAGAGATGTCATCTTTTTCACCTTCAACGGTGAAAATGGCTGTGCGGGTGATGTGACTTGGATCAACGAGATGGCCGTGATGGGTCAACTCACCTTTCGGTAGTGCATGCTCGATAAAGACCTTTTCTACCGTTTGAAGGTAGAATTCCGCGGTCATGTCCATAACGGCAAGATACTCGTCGTAGAACTCGCGGTGCTTTTCAGCGCTGTCGCCATCCCCTTCTACCAGATGCTGAAAGAAGTCTCTGTGCGCCACCATGTGGCGGTCCAGATTCATGCCCATGAAGCCGGAGAGCTGCAAGAAACCGGGATAAACCTGTCGCATAAAGCCTTTATGCGGAAATGGCACATCCATGATCACATTGCGCTTGAACCACTTGATGCCCTTCTTGATGGCCAAGTCGTTTACTGCTGTCGGCGCAACGCGGGTGTCGATAGGTCCACCCATAAGCGTCATTGTGGAGGGTGCACATGGATTGTTTTGTTCTTCCATGCGCGCAACCGCTGCATAGACCGGAACAGAAGGCTGACAGACGGCCAGAACATGAGTGTCTGGGCCGAGGAACTCAAGCATCTCAATGATATAATCGATATAGTCGTCGAGATCGAACTTGCCTTCGGCCACCGGAACCTGACGCGCATCCTCCCAATCCGTGATGTAGACATCAAGATCGGGCAGCAATGCCTCAACGGTCCCACGCAACAATGTGGCAAAGTGGCCGGACATCGGAGCTACAATCAATAGCTTCGGGTCTTCCTCGCGCCCTTTTGGCAAATCTCGTTTGAAGTGAAGCAGATCACAGAAGGTCTTGCGTAGAACAACTTCTTCAAGAACATCGACGCGTTGCCCAGAGACCAGAGTGGTGTCCAGACCGAACTCAGGCTTACCGTAACGCCGTGTCACGCGCTCCAGCAGTTCGCAAGAGGCGGCAACCGTTCGGCCCATTTGAGTATGGGTAAATGGATTAAGCGGATTTTGAAAATAAATTTTCGTTGCGTCCGCCGCCGCCCGAACGGGGGACATCATCGCATGATTAAGCTCATAGAGTTGGTAGAACATCACCAATATTCCTCCGGTCGGCCATTCTTTTTGTTGTACTCCCCCAACGCAAAGAAAGGGCCAACGTATATTGCATTGCAACAGACTACGGCAGCTTTCGTAGTGAGTGCAATATATACGCATGTCTACAGAGAGACTAAAGTTGACGCTCGCGTAAGTTCAAGGGGTTATTCACGCAATACGCTGTATATCACAAGATATTTTTATGATGCAGCGCAAAATTTACTGAAGGAAACTACACCCAAAATTTGCATAGTTCTTATTTTTCTACTCAAAAATGCCGGATATGGGACAATAACAATTTCGTTATGAGACAAGTTCCGTAATGACCGCGTTTAAAACACCAACGCCCCGAGGGGTGGCACGCAGACGGCTATTGCCAATCCATTCCACCAGGCCTTCTTCCTGCAAGACGGTGAGGCGGGCGGCATTGAAACTGCGCTCGGCCAATGCCTCATAGCGCGCCACATCAATGCCCTCTCGAAGGCGCAATCCCATGAGCAGAAGTTCGTCGCTCTGCTCTTCGCAAGTCAGATCCCCAGTCTCAATGATCCCGGTCCCCTTGCTCTCAACGAGGCCGAGCCACGTTTCCGGGTGGTTTTCGGTGAGCGTGGCCATTCGCTGGCCATTTGCAAGGCTCAAGCGTCCATGAGCGCCCGGTCCTACGCCGATGTAGTCGCCATAACGCCAGTAAACCAGATTGTGTTGACACTCAGAGCCCGGTACAGCGTGGTTTGACACTTCATAGGCTGGCAAGCCACGGCTTGCGGTAACTTCCTGTGTCAGGTCAAACATGTCCGCGGCGTAGTCGGGATCAAGCATTTCCAGTTTTCCGGCCGCATAGAGCCGGTGGAACATGGTGCCTTCCTCGATTGTAAGCTGATACATGGAAAGATGATCGGCTGCCAGATCAATGGCCCGGTTCAGCTCTTGCTCCCACCCTTCAAGGGTCTGGTCGGGGCGGGCATAGATAAGATCGAAGGAAATTCGTTCGAACGTGGTGCGCGCAATCTCAACGGCTTTCACTGCCTCGTCTACACTGTGCTGGCGACCCAGAATCTTCAGATCCTTGTCATTCAGTGCTTGAATGCCGACGGAGAGGCGATTGACGCCCGCAGCGCGGTAGCCAGCAAATCGGGTGGCCTCTACACTCGTCGGGTTAGCTTCCATTGAGATTTCGGCGTTCTCACCGATTGGCCAGTAGCGATTGATGCCTTCCAGAATGGCTTCAACGGTGCGCGGCTCCATCAGCGATGGGGTGCCGCCGCCGAAGAACACGGAGTCGACAGGTTGAGAGGCAACGAACTGGGCATTGTAGTCCAGCTCGCGCAGCATGGCGTTCACATAGTCCTGCTGGTCGACCGGCTTATGGCGTACATGCGAGTTGAAATCGCAATAGGGGCATTTGGCAAGGCAAAAAGGCCAGTGCACATAGACACCAAACCCGCCAACCGGTCTTTCCATCATTTCAAACTGCTCTCTAGCCCTTTAAAGGCACTCAGCCTTGAACAGATCAAAGGCACGCGCTCGGTGAGACAGGGCTGATCCATCCGGGTTTCGCTGTTTGGAGGCTTGATCCATCTCGCCAAAGGTTTTCTCAAAACCGTCCGGCACAAACATGGGATCGTAGCCAAAGCCTTCAAGTCCGCGCGGCGGCCATATGGCTTTACCATGCACTTCCCCGCGATAGAACTGGGTGTGCCCGTCAGGCCAGGCAACGCACAACACTGCCACAAAATAGGCATTGCGGTTTTCCGCGCCCAGCTCTTGCAGCTTGTCTTCAACCTTTTGCATGGCCACGGAGAAGTCTTTTCCCGGGCCAGCCCAGCGCGCGGAGTAAACGCCGGGGTCATTGTCAAGCGCTTCCACGCAAAACCCGCTGTCATCGGCCAGTGCGGGGTAGCCAGACACCTTGGCAGAAGCCAGCGCCTTGATCGCGGCGTTGGCTTCAAACGTATCGCCGTCTTCAACGGGCTCCGGCAGATCCAGATCTCCTGCAGAGACCACCTCAAAGCCAAAAGGTTCCAGGAGTTGGTTTATCTCCTTCAGCTTGCCCTTGTTGTGGCTGGCAACGACCAGACGGCCCGGTTCAAGACGACGATTTTCCATTCTTGTTCTTCCTTAGAGGATGGAGAGCTTCTGCAGTTCCACCAGTTTGGAGATGCTGTTCTTTGCAAGCCCCATCAGCTGGCCAAACTCTTCTTCGCTGAATGGCTTTCCTTCAGCGGTGCCTTGAATTTCAACAATGCCGCCCTTGCCGGTCATCACGAAATTGGCGTCGGTTTCAGCTGAGGAGTCCTCAGCATAGTCAAGGTCGGCCACAGGCGTTCCTTCATAAATCCCGCAGGAAATGGCGGCGATGTGATCAACCAGCACATCATCCTTCACCATGTCGCGTGCTTTCATCCACTGCAGACAGTCGTGGAGAGCAACCCATGCGCCGGTGATGGAAGCCGTACGTGTACCGCCATCGGCCTGAATGACATCACAGTCAACAGAGATCTGACGCTCGCCAAGGGCCTTCAGGTCCACCACAGCACGCAGGGAGCGACCAATAAGACGCTGAATTTCTTGGGTACGGCCAGACTGTTTGCCTGCCGAAGCTTCACGGCGCATGCGGTCATGGGTGGCTCTTGGAAGCATGCCATATTCAGCGGTGACCCAGCCCTGGTTCTGGCCGCGCAGCCATGGCGGAACACGCTCTTCAAGGCTTGCGGTACAAAGGACGTGCGTATCGCCAAACTTGACGAGGCAAGAGCCTTCTGCGTGTTTGGACACACCACGTTCAAGGGTAACTGGGCGCATTTCTTCGGGTGCGCGTTTGGATGGACGGATCACTGCCAACTCCATTGATTTGTCGGGGCATACGGCATGGCTTGCCTATAGCTCGCGGTGGTTTTAACCCCCAATGTCTTTGAGCGCAAAGGCTGCGTTCAAAATTATGACTGGAATTGTCGAAATGGGTTTCGCGAACCGGGAGAGCGAGGATATAGAATAAAGAGCAATCCCCACTTATATTTGGTTTTCGAGCCCTATTGATCCGGAGTGAGCAGACTAGTGACCAGTGGACCACCATCCGTTCCTCTTGAAGATCTTGACGAGAGATCACGCGAAATTTTTCGCCGCATCGTCGAAAACTATCTAGGCACGGGCGAAGCCTCAGGCTCGCGCAATCTGGCGCGCGGTCTCAGCAAGCCCTTGTCCCCTGCCTCGGTGCGCAATGTGATGTCCGATCTGGAGCACATGGGGCTGCTTTACTCCCCTCACACCAGTGCTGGTCGCTTACCCACCGAGACCGGACTGCGCCTGTTTGTGGATGGTCTTCTGGAAGTGGGGGACCTGACACGCGAAGAACGCGAGCAGATTGATATTCAGGTGAAAGCTTCCGGCTCAGAGAAGAGTTCTGCTCAACTCCTCACCGAAGCCAGTCAGATGCTCTCTGGTCTCAGTCGCGGCGCTGGCGTTGTCCTGGCCCACAAGACCGATGTGCCGCTTCGCCATGTGGAGTTCGTGCAGATCGAACCAACCAAGGCACTTGTCGTGTTGGTGAGTGATGATGGCTCCGTTGAGAACCGCATCATATCGCTTCCGGCAGGTCTGCCGCCCTCCGCGCTCATAGAAGCCTCCAACTACCTCAACTCAGTTATCCGCAACCGCACAATTGCGGAGGTTCAGAACGAGCTTGAGCGCCAGAAAAGCGAAAACAAGGCCGAACTTGACCGTCTTACAGAAAAGGTTGTTGCCGCTGGCATCGCTGTGTGGGGCGGAAAAGAGGGCGATGCGGATACGCTCATTGTACGGGGTCGATCCAATCTTTTGCAGGACGTGGGCCATGCCGAGGATCTTGACCGCATCCGTCTGCTCTTTGATGACCTTGAGAACAAGAGCGAGCTGATCCGCTTGCTTGAGCTTGCCGAAGGCGGAGAGGGCGTACGCATCTTCATCGGCTCGGAGACCAAGCTGTTCTCACTCTCGGGCTCTTCGCTCATTGTCTCTCCGTACCGGGACAGTGAACAGCGCATCCTTGGTGTTCTGGGGGTCATCGGTCCGACGCGGCTCAACTATGCGCGTGTCATCCCAATGGTGGATTACACGGCACGTCTCGTAAGCCGCCTGCTTCCATAACGCATCCGAAACAAAAGAGATTTAGAGTGCTTTCTCCCGCAGAACTCGAACGATACGCCCGTCACATCGTCCTCAAAGGCGTCGGGGGCCCCGGCCAGCAAAAGCTCAAGGACGCCAAGGTGCTTGTGATTGGCGCAGGAGGGTTGGGCGCTCCGGTCCTGCAATACCTTGCCGCCGCGGGTGTCGGGACGCTTGGTATATTGGACGATGATGTGGTGTCATTGTCCAATCTTCAGCGGCAGATCATTCATGATACTGATCAGCTGGGCGAGCCCAAGGTGGCAAGCGCGGCAGAAACCATTGCCCGCCTTAACCCCTATGTTCAGGTGCGCCCGCACCCAACCCGGTTCAGCGGTCAGAACGCGATGGCTCTGGTGAGCAGTTATGATCTGGTGGTTGATGGCTCCGATAACTTTGAAACCCGCTATCTGGCAAGCGACGCCTGCTACTTTGCCAAGAAGCCACTGGTTACGGGTGCAGTCGGCCAGTTTGATGGTTCGGTGACGCTGCTCAAGCCTTACGAGACGGATGCAGAGGGCGCCCCAAACCCGACCTATCGCTGTCTCTTTCCCAAACGCCCAGCTGCAGGCAGCATTCCTACCTGCGAAGAAGCTGGGGTGCTGGGCGCGCTGACGGGCGTTATCGGCTCGCTTCAGGCACTGGAAGCCATAAAGGAAATCGTGGGCTTCGGAGAAGGCCTTGTAGGCAGATTGCTTTTGGCGGACACGGCAGTCATGCGGTTTGAAACCATCACCTACAAGCACAATCCAGCCAACCCGCTGAACGGCGATGCTCCAAAGAGCTGGGCTGAAATGCTGGAGTTGGATCTCTGAGAAACGACGCAAGGAATGAGAACGGCGGCACATGGCCGCCGTTTTTAGTCTAGAAGGTTTTTGCGACCGACAGTTTGAAGCTTCGGCCCTTACCCTCAGTCCCGCTCAGGTGGGGCGTGTAGGCTTTGTCGAAGATGTTCGTGACGCTTGCCCGCACTTCGGCGCCGGCCATCCAACCCTCCTCGGGGAGCCAGCTCAGACTGGCGCCGTGGAGAGCGTAGCCTCCCGTTTCGCTGTCTGCACTGTTGACCCGGTCCTGCCGCGCATAAAAGTTGGACCGCCAGGACACATCCAGATTGTAGTCCTCAAAGCGATATCCCACGGAGATGAAGGCGTTGTCTGCTGCCACAGATTCCAGATAGGTGTCGTCAGAGAGGTTGTCTCCGCGGGTCAACGCCGCCCCAAACGAGCCATACCACGTGGGCGATGCATATCCGGCCTCGACCTCAACACCTTGGAGGCGTACATCCTCAATTGCAGTGGTAATGGCACCACCCGCCATGTGGTCAAACGTGGTGTAGAGATAGTTCTCAACATCGTTGTGGAAGCCAGTGACCTTCAGGCGCACGCCATCATCATCCTGAAGAACGTTGTCGAACTTGAAGCCAAAACCGGCTTCAAAGTTGTTGGACTTCTCCTTGCCGAGGTCCGTGAAGCCACCACCTGTGAACGCTTCATCAATGACCGGCATGCGTTCAGTATGAGAAACGGAGCCAAAAACGTTCAGCCAAGGGGTAAGTTCATAGATGGCCGCCAGTTTTGGAGAAAACGCCGTGTCGCTCACATCATCGCGGAGGCTCACACCTTCGCCCGGAGACAAGCGGGAATAATCCACACGCAGACCAGGGATAAGGGTAAGGCGATCAAACAGGATCACTTCAGCCTGACCGTAGGCACCAATCATGCGGGATTCCCCTTCGGGATGAGAAGATGCCCCATGTGACGTTGACCCGTCCGGGTTCAGGCGAGGGTTCAGGCGCTCACGATAGTGGCCTTGAACACCAAACGTCAAAAAGGCCAGAGCGGAATCTGAGAACTCTATTTGCGATGTGTTCTGCAGCTTGCCCTGCCAAGTCTTGTAGACGTATTCCGCTTCAAGCCCAAACGCTGGCTGGCCGTCCCAAGGGTTTCGGTAGGTGATGTCGTCCAGCTCACGCTTGGTCTCGCTGTAGGCAAGCTGCGCTGTCAAATCGAGTAGGTCATTGCCGGCAAATGCGTTCTCATAGGTGAGGCGCCCTTGCTGCTCGCTTATCTCTTGATCGGCATAGCCAAACATTGGCTCATAGGTGATTTGGTCATAGAGGCCGTTGCCTGATTTGTTGATGTTGAAGTAACTCGCTGTCAGAGACTGATCCCGATCCGTCCCGAAAGTGTATTTCAACTTTGCAAGGCCAGACAGGTCCGTGAACAGAGAGTTGCCCAGCTCTTCGCCTTTGGCTGCATCGTAGTTGCCATAGCGGCCGTAGTTAAAATTCGCCACAAACTCAATATCTTCGACAGGCTTCATTGCCGCGATTATGGAGTTGCGAGAGCCATTGCCATTGGAGTCCCAGGTGGTTTTGGCACGCACCGCAACGGTGTCATCCCCCTCAAGAAAGTCTGAGGCATCCTTTGTGCGGGCACTGACCGTCCCGGCCAAAGCGCCCGATCCGTAAAGCGTGGAGGAAGCTGGCCCACGCAGGACTTCCACCTGCTTGAACATTTCCGGCTCGAAAAAGAAAGAACCCGAGCGGTAAGCTTCAAAGAACGAACGTACTCCATCCACTTGCATGATCATGCGATTTTCATCGGAAGACAACGCGCCGCCAATACCGCGCATGTTCAAGGATTGGCCTAGCGGATTGTCAGCGTTGATGGTGGTAACGCCCGGTATGGCGTCCAAAATCTCTCCCAGCGTGGCCGCCTGCGACGCCTCGATCTGCTCCTGCGTGACAACAGTCACCGCCTGCGGTGTATCAATGGCGATCTTTTCTTCACCCGCCGATACGACGATCTCGTCCAGTACGGTTGTTGCTTCTTGTGCTTGTGCCCCTGCCAACGGCAGGGCGAGCGAAAGGGTCGTGCCGGCCAGCAAGGCGGCACGGGAAACGGTTCCATTAAACATGGCTGCCCCGGCATAAATTTTGACTATGGAGAAAGCTGGCTGGTCAGAATTTGGCTAGCGACCGACATACCCCTGTCGGTGAACGTGCCTACGTTTTATAAATATGAGTATTTTAGTCAAGTAATATTTAGGGGTAGTCTTCTCGGCATATCGCTTGCATGATTTAAAGCGTTGTAAAAACTAGAATATTCTGTTTCCCCTTGCCGCAACTTCCGTCGCTTTTTGGCCTCCTGCGCCGGTTCGCTGCAAACTCCATCGCCGATTTGGGCCCTCACCTTGCCTCCGAGCGGAAGCTCAGCCCTTGGAGCAAAGAGGGGGCGGTCCTCCCTCATGCGCGATGTGTTGCGTTCACCAGGATCCCAACGCGCTCAGCGCAATCCGATGTTTCAAATCGTGATGGCTTCAAGCATCGCGAGCCATTTGCGGACAATGTGGTGTTCGCGTCGGTAAAGGGGATTGCGCAGGGTGTCGGGAGTTTGGAAGCAGTTGAAGGGGTTTGGGACCATGGGGAGGAGTGGGCCCGATACGCCCACTCGATTAACACCAAAGACTAACGAAACGAGGCGTTTAGTGCGCCTCATCCCAATTGTCGGCAGCTTCAGCTTCCACCTTGAGCGGCACAGAAAGCGTTAGTGCTGGCTCTGCAGCTTGCTCCATGGTGCCGATGACAATATTCTTGGTTTCCTCGACCTGATCTTCAGGCAGCTCAAAGATGAGTTCATCATGCACCTGAAGCAGCATCTGCGCTTCCAAGCTCGAATTCTGCAACACGTCATCCATCCGCACCATGGCACGACGGATGATGTCCGCCGCTGAGCCCTGAATTGGGGCATTGATTGCAGCGCGCTCATAGAACTGGCGCATGTTCGGGTTCTTCGTGTTGACATCCGGATAGTGCGCCCGGCGGCCGAAAATGGTTTCAACATAGCCGTTGGCATGGACGAACTTTTTCGTCTCTTCCATGTACTCCTGAATGCCTGGGAAGCGCTGGAAGTAGGTCTTGATGTAATCGCCTGCCTCACCTCGCGAAATGCCCAGCTGATTGGCCAGACCGAAGGCGGAAATGCCGTAGATGATGCCGAAATTGATGGCCTTGGCCTGACGGCGGATCATTGGGTCCATGCCTTCAATTGGCACACCGAACATCTCTGAGGCCGTCATGGCGTGAATGTCCAGATCTTCCGCAAAGGCCTTTTTAAGCTGCGGAATGTCAGCCATGTGAGCTAAAACACGCAACTCGATCTGACTGTAGTCAGCTGAGATGAGCTTCTTGCCCTTGGCTGCCACGAATGCCTTGCGGATCTTTCGGCCTGCTTCCGTGCGGATTGGAATGTTTTGAATGTTCGGCTCGGAGGAGGACAGACGGCCCGTCGTTGTGGACGCCAGCGAGAACGAAGTATGCACACGCCCCGTTTCCGGGTTGATGTAGTTGGGCAGAGCATCCGTGTAGGTAGACTTGAGCTTGGACAGCTGCCGCCACTCCACGATCTTGGAGGGCAGCGGCTCACCTTGCGCCGCCAGATCCTCCAACACAGATGCGGAGGTAGACCAAGCGCCGGTCTTGGTCTTCTTGCCACCCGGCAGACCCATCTTGCCAAACAGGATTTCTCCCAGCTGCTTGGGGCTGCCGATGTTGAAACTCTCACCGGCCATCTCAAAGATTTCGGCTTCTACGCTTGCTGCGCTCTGCGCAAAGTCTCCCGAGAGGCGGGAAAGCATCTGCCGGTCGATGGAAACACCGCGGTGCTCCATCTTTGCAAGCGTTTCCACCATTGGGCGCTCGAGGCGCTCGTAGACATGTGCCATCCCTTCTGCGGCAAGGCGAGGCTTCAAGATGTGCCAAAGGCGTAAAGTCACGTCCGCATCTTCGGCAGCATAGGCGGTCGCCTTGTTCAGCGGCACCTTGTCGAAGGTGATCATGTTGCGACCAGAGCCACAGACTTCCTTGAAGGGGATGGGCGTGTGATCAAGCCAACGCTGGGCAAGCTCATCCATGCCATTGCCGCCCACACCGGCATCAAGCACGTAGGAGAGCAGCATGGTGTCGTCGAACGGCGTCATTTCGATGCCGTAGCGGCTCAACACCAGCCAGTCATACTTCATGTTCTGCGCGATTTTCAGGATCGAGCGATCCTCAAGCATCGGCTTGAGCACTTCCAACGCGTCACTCAACTTGATCTGCCCGGGGACGAGGCCGCCTCCGCCCAGAAGATCGCCATCGCCGTCAACATGGCCAAGTGGGATGTAGCAGGCCTTGCCGGGGACAGCCGCAAGGGACACGCCCACCAAATCTGCCTGCATGGCGTTGAGATCGCTGGTTTCCGTATCAACTGCTACATGGCCAATTTCATAGATCTCTGCGATCCATTCCTTCAAGCGCGCGATATCGGATACTGTTTCGTATGCGGAACTATCAATGGATATGGAGCTTATTTCGGCCTTTTTTGCTTCCACCAATGCGCCAGGTGTCCACAGACCATTCCCCGTGTTTCCGCCTTCTGTACCGCTGTTGTTCTCAGGCTTTTCCTCCGCCGGTTTTTCTGGAGTCCAGCCCACAACCGGTACATCGGCCGGTTCAACTGCCTCTGCATCTGTACTGGTGATTTCCGCCACCTTGCGGGTCAGTGTCGTAAAGCCCATGGCCTTCAGGAAACCCAAGGCGGTCGGCCCATTCACCTGTGTGATGGAAAGGTCTTCCATCGGCACCTCAACCGGCACATCTTCCTTCAGCTGAACCAACTGCTTGGAAATGCGGGCCTGCTCGGCAAACTCGATCAGGTTTTCACGGCGCTTCTTTTGCTTGATGGTCTCCGCCTGTAACAGCAGCGTTTCAAGATCTCCAAACTCGTTGATCAGAAGGGCCGCTGTCTTGAGACCAATCCCGGGAACACCCGGTACGTTGTCCACGCTGTCTCCTGCCAGAGACTGCACCTCAACAACCTTGTCGGGCCCAACACCGAACTTTTCAAAAACTTCCTCTGAGCCGATCACCTTGTTTTTCATGGTATCGACCATGCCGATGCGGTCCGTCACCAGCTGCATAAGATCCTTATCGCCCGAGACGATGGTGACGCGGGCGCCAGTAGCGGCGGCCTGACGGGCATAAGTGGCAATCAGATCGTCTGCCTCATAGCCCTGTTGCTCAATTGCCGGCACGCCAAATGCGCGTGTTGCCTCGCGGATCAAACCGAACTGAGGAATGAGGTCTTCCGGCGCATCGGGGCGATGAGCCTTATATTCTGGGTAGATGTCATTGCGGAACGTGGTTCCGGACTTGTCAAAAATCACCGCAAAGTGCGTCGGCTCATCACCCTTTTCCTTGGTGGGCCCTTCCTGGATCATTTTCCAGAGCATGTTGCAAAAGCCAGACACGGCACCGACCGGCAGGCCATCTGGCTTCCGGGTCAAGGGCGGGAGCGCGTGATACGCACGGAAAATGAATGTGGAACCATCAACCAGAATGAGGTGATCGTTCTCGGTGAGCGCAGGTGCAGAGGATTGATTTGACATGAGCGCGATCATGCCCAGTCGCGCCACGGTTGAAAAGGGAAAAAGCGCCCCTCAGTGAGCTATTCGCAGCTTTGATTAGTAATGGCAAACCCGCTGTGATTATGCCGACTACCGCCGTTCAACACTGCGCTCACCCATTTGAAAGGGGGCCGCATTGGCTGGCGGGTTGAAGTCAAATACCGCCAGATCATGCGATGTTTCCAAATCCCAATGCATGAAGCGCACATGGGTCTGAGGTTCTCCGGGCTCTTTGGTGTGGGTGAGGATCAGATATCTCGGCAAACCGGTATCGGAGGAAATCCAAACCTGCCAATGCAGAGTTTCGGAGACAAAGGCCAGATGATCTGCATCGCCCTCCGGGAAGCTGGTGCGTCCGATGAACAAAGCCCGCTTGGTGAGTGTTGGCAGGCGCTCTGACAAGTTCCTGTCCACGATATCAAGCCCGGGAAGTTTCAGACCGAAATCCTCCCGCAAAACCATCAGAAGGTCCATGTTGGTGGCGTTGAAGTCGCCCTCCGTGAAGAGGTTCCGAGTCTTGTCATAGTAGCTGATGATGCCGTCATAGAAATACAGCTCACTGACACCATCAACTCTTGGCATGATGATCTTCAGCTTGTCAGTGCCGGAAATTTTAGCCTGATATTGATAGACGAAATTGAGCGATACGCCATCCCGGAACACCCGTTCCTCGCTCACAACTGCCGTAAAACCGATGTTTTCGCTCTCGGCAAAACGCTCCATCATGACATGAAGACGTTCTATGGCCCTGTTTTGCTGCCCCGCTGCAGGGACGACGAGGACCACGACAAAACATAGCAGAAAAAATAGCAGCGACGCACGCAGATGTGAGATCGGAAGCAGGTACAACATGAGTAGCCAGAGCCTTTTGTTGTTCTTGTTGCCGGCAAGCTGAAACTACTCTAGCTGAAGGATAGAAACAAATCCCTTCTTCTCACTCCTGAATCGGCGCAAATATGACGCTCTGACCTACCGTTTTCGCAATTAGGGGATCATCCAACGATTGGAGGCAGATCAAAGCAGGGGCGCTTTTCTAATTGCGATCTTCCGGCTTCCACGGTGTGTCGCTGTCATGCTCGATGGTGCGCGGACCCGATTGGGATGGTCCTCTGGAATCGCCGGGCTTGTGGCTTGACCACTCATCCGCGTCCAGATCCACCACACCGTCTTCCGTACGATAGTGGCGGTGCATGTGCACGTTTCCATCTACTTGCACACGAGAGGCCAAAGCACGGCCAAGGTACGTCCGCACGGCTGGAATGAAGAGCAAAAGACCAATGGCATCAGTAAAGAAGCCAGGAATGAGAAGACAGATGCCCGCGAGAACGATAAACGCACCATGTACCATTTCGTCGCCTGGCATGCGGCCCGCATCCATTTCTGAACGCATGCGCATCAGCAGGCTGAGTCCTTGGTGACGCAGAAGCGCTGTGCCAGTAACGGCCGTCAGAATCGTCAGCAGGATCGTTGGAATCGCGCCAATAACGCTTCCGACCTCCACGAACAAGAAGATCTCGACAGTGGGGACAAGGATAAAGGCGGCTAGAATTATAAGTCCGACAGGCATGGCGCTCGCATTGTTTTACCAAACGCCCTATATATATGGGTTGATGGCCAAAATTGCGAGTATGTATTGCTGGTAATGTCGCGGAAGACCTCTCTACTTCGAGTCTAAAGGGGCATCGGCAATAAAATTCGTGTTTGATATGGTGCTAAGCCATTGGATGTTGGCCTCATAACCCTTAGATTGGGGTCAATATGTACACTATGGCTGTTTAGGGCGTGTCACGCTGAGCCGAGGGGCGATGTCGAGATGCGGCAGCATTAACTACAAAGGATTGGTCGGTAACGCGACATGAGCGAAATTTTCGACGTCACCAATATCATCATTCTGGTCGTAGCAGTGGTCATTTTCCTGCGTCTCCGTTCAGTCTTGGGCAAGCGGACAGGGAACGAAAATCCGCCTTATGATCCGTACTCCGCTCAACCGGGCAAGGATGCTCAGCATGCACCGCAAGGCCAGTCTGGTGACAATGTCATTCAGTTGCCGGGCAGTGCGCAGCAACCTGCCGGTGTAAATGCCAACGAGGCACAAGAGCTTGCCGAAGAAGCCATTGACCAGATGGCACCAGTGAATACGCCGCTGAACGACAATCTCCGCGCTATCCTCGCCGCAGAGCCTGGCTTTAATCCCAAGGAGTTCCTGCAGGGCGCAGGTGCGGCCTATGAAATGATTGTCACCGCCTTCGCACAAGGTGACCGCAAGACCCTTAAGTCATTGCTTTCTGAGGATGTTTACGAAGGTTTCGTGGCCGCAATCGAAGCTCGTGAGGCCCGTAAGGAGCGCGTTGATTTCACCTTTATCGGCATTCAGAAAGCCAGCATTTCTGATGCGGAATTGAAGGACAAGGTTGCGCAGCTCACCTTGAAGATAAAGAGCCAGCTTATCACCGCGACCCGCGGTCCAGAGGGGCATATCGTTGAAGGTGACCCTACAAACGTGACCGAAGTGACCGACATCTGGACCTTCAGCCGCGAGACCGGAACACCAGACCCTAACTGGAAACTGGTGGCAACTGAATCCGGCGAATGAGCTCGAACAGCGTGAAGGGACGGCGGCTTTTTTTAGCGGCCTCCCTTTTTGTTTTGGCCGGAGCCGCCCTTGCTTTTTACGCAAAGCAAGCACAAGCAAGCGGACCGCCAATGCAACCTATTGAATTTTCAGAGATTTATGGCTGGGCTGCAGATGATCATTCTGCGGCCCTTCATGCGTTTGCGCGCTCCTGCCACCGCCCGGCAACCAAGGCCAGGGGGAAAGAAGGGGAATTAATCGCAGAGCTTTGCAAGAAAGCCCGCGCCCTCGTGCCAGCTACCAATCGGCAAGCCCGAAAGTTTTTTGAAGAGAACTTCATTGCTCTGCGTGCAAACGAAGCCGGGTTTGTAACCGGGTATTATGAGCCCGTCCTGCAAGGCTCGTTGAAGAAAACCAAGGACTACGCATGGCCACTTCATGGCCTGCCAAAGGATCGGCGCAACCTGCCAGACCGAGCTGCGGTTATGGATGGAGCGCTGGACGGAAAAAATCTTGAAGTTCTGTGGGTTAAGGATCCGGTGGACGCCTTCTTCACGGCCATTCAAGGGTCTGCCCGGGTTGAAACTGAAGATGGAAGAACCTATCGCCTGCGGTTTGCGGGCAAGTCCGGACACCCTTACACACCGGTTGGACGGCTGCTCATTGAACGGGGACAAGTTGCCCGAGAGGACATGTCCATGCAAGCCATACGGGACTGGATGGGCGCAAACCCGAAGGGCGCACTGGAGTTGATGCGCGAGAACCGCTCCTACATCTTCTTCACCCTTGAAGAGGAGAATAACCGGGAAGATGGCCCGATCGGCGCAGCCGGTGTGCCGCTTGTGGCTGAGCGTAGTTTGGCGATAGACCCGCGTTTCCACGAATATGGCTTACCCATTTTCATCGGGACCCGCTTGCCTGACGCTCGGGGAGCGGTTAAACCCTTCAACCGATTGATGGTTGCCCATGACACCGGCTCGGCAATACTCGGATCAGCTCGAGGGGATATCTTCTTTGGCAGCGGTCCGGCAGCCGGGGACAAGGCTGGGCGGACGCGCCACAAAGCTGATTTCGTCGTTCTGCGACCGAGAGCACAAACAGGTAAAGATGCAGAAGGCCGATGATCGCTGAGAGCCGAAAAAGATCCCGCCGCAAGGCCTTGAGCAAGGAAGACAAGGCGCTTTGGCAGAAGGTGACGGCCACGCTGACACCCATCAAGGCCAACCGCGCAGCGTTTGTTGAAGCGCTTGAGGAACAGGTAACCGACAACGAGCCTGCGACCGCAGCAAAAGCATCACCGGTAAAAGACACCAAAAAACAGCAGCTTAACGGCGTGAGCATGCCAAGTAAGCCAACCCCGCCGCCGCTGCCACCACTGGCCCCCATGGCCAAGCGGGAACGACGCAAGGTGGTGCGTGGCCGTGGCAAGCCGATTGATGCCCGTATCGACCTGCATGGCATGACACAACATCAAGCCCATGACCGGCTGCGGGGATTTCTTTATCAAAGCCAGGCCTCCGGTCATTCACTGGTGCTTGTGATCACGGGGAAAGGTGCGAGCCCGGACAGCGCACCTTACGGGGATATGCGCGGGGTGCTGCGCCGTATGGTGCCGCAATGGCTGTCGCTCCCGGATTTCCGCAGCTTCGTTGTGGGCTTTGAGCAGGCGCATGCGTCGCACGGCGGAGAGGGGGCCCTTTATGTTAGAATCCGCCGACGCAAGGGAGTAAGCGGGGATTACTCATGACGCCTTTTGGTGCGAAGGTGCGCGAGCTACGCATAAAACGAAACGTGACATTGAAAGAGATGGCGGAAGCGCTCTCCGTTTCCTCAGCCTATTTGTCCGCTCTGGAACACGGAAAGCGCAGTAAACCAACATGGTACATGGTCCAGCGCATCATCACCTATTTCAACGTGATTTGGGATGAAGCGGAAGAACTGCAGCGCCTCGCCGAGCTTTCCGACCCGCGCATTACCATTGATACAGGGGGATTAAGCCCCCAAGCCACTGAGCTGGCAAACTTGCTGGCACTGAAAATAGGTGGTCTTTCTGACGAGTCCCTGAACCATCTTTTGCATCAACTCCGTGTGGTTTCTGCGCGCGATAACGTTTAGGGTGAATCGCCTCAGCTTTTTGAAACGATTTTGCGTTGAGTTGAGCTAAAGCGTCATTTTCTGCGTTGCTCGCTCCATGGAAGTTTAAAGATGACACCACGCGACCTTGAGATCGAACATCTGGTACCGGTCAACGACGTTCTCGTCTCTTTTGAGAACGTGATTTCCGAGCATGGTGGAGACCCATCAAGCCCCAAGGTGCGGAACGCCATCCTAGGTCGGCTGAAGGAACTGAACAGCGACGCCCGAAAGACCATCGAGCAAATGCTGTTTGCAGATGGGAGTGGGCGTCACTGCGCCGAGCGCCTGAGCTTCGTTCAGGATCTCCTCATCAAAGTGATTTACGAGTTCGCCACAAAACGCGTCTACCCCAACCCGACCCCCAGCAAAGCGGAGCGCCTCTCCGTGATTGCCGTTGGTGGTTATGGCCGAGGGACACTGGCACCGAAGTCAGACGTGGACCTGCTTTTCCTGTGGCCGTACAAACAGACCCCCTGGGGAGACCAGATCGTGGAGTACATTCTCTACATGCTCTGGGACATGGGGCTGAAGGTGGGGCATTCCACCCGAAACCTTGACGAATGCATGCGTCAGGCAAAGGCGGACATGACCGTGCGCACGGCGCTGTTGGAATCCCGCCTTGTCTGGGGCGATGCAGAGCTGTTTGACGAGCTGGTCAAACGCTTCGACAAGGAAATCGTTGCGCAGACCGGCAAGGAGTTCATTGAGGCCAAGCTGGCCGAGCGGGATGAACGCCATGAGCGGCAGGGGTCCTCGCGCTATCTGGTAGAACCCAATGTGAAGGAAAGCAAAGGCGGTCTTCGCGACCTGAACACGCTGTTCTGGATCGGAAAATACTTCTACCGGGTGGATAATGGAGCCGATCTTGCAGAAATTGGCGTTTTCTCTCGGGGGCAGCTGAACCGCTTCCGCAAGTCTCAAGATTTTCTCTGGGCAGTGCGGTGCCATCTGCATTTTCTCACCGGGCGAGAAGATGACCGTCTGTCCTTCAACGTGCAGCGTGAGATTGCCGAGCGCCTTGGCTACAAAGACCATCCCGGAATGCGGGACGTTGAACGCTTCATGAAGCACTACTTCCTCGTGGCCAAGGATGTGGGGGACCTGACCCGCATTTTTGCGGCTGCGTTGGAGGAACAACATGTAAAGTCCGCACCGAGCCTGTCGCGTTTCTTGAACGTGATGGTACCGGGGCGCAGGTCGCGCAAGACCGCCATCAAGGGCACCAAGGACTTCTTCATTGAAAATGGCCGCTTGGTGCATGCCTCCAAAGAAGTGTTCAAAAGCGATCCCGTGAACCTCATCCGGGTGTTCTATCTGCTTGATCGCAACAATCTGGACATGCACCCCGAGCTGTTGAAGCTGATGCGCCGCTCTTTGCGGCTGATCGACAACACACTGCGGGAGGACGAAAAGGCGAACCGGTTGTTCCTGAAGGTGCTGACCTCACGCTCCGATCCTGAAATCGTGTTGCGCTCGATGAATGAGGCGGGCGTGCTGGGGCGCTTTCTGCCGGAGTTTGGCAAGATCGTCGCCATGATGCAGTTCAACATGTATCACCACTACACAGTGGATGAGCACTTGATCCGCTCTATTGGCGTGCTTTCCGAAATTGAGCGGGGCCTTGGCAGCGAAAACCACCCGCTTTCAACGGACCTGATCAAAACCATTCCGAACCGCACCGTGCTTTATGTGGCCACGCTGCTGCACGACATTGCCAAGGGCCGACCTGAAGACCATTCCGTGGCCGGTGCCCGCATTGCCCGTGCCTTGTGCCCCCGACTTGGCCTGAGCCCGTCCGAGACCGACACGGTGGCCTGGCTGGTAGAGATGCACCTTGAAATGAGCAATGTGGCCCAGTCCCGGGATCTGAATGATCCGCAAACGATCCGAGACTTCTGCAACAAGGTACAGAGCCTTGAGCGCCTCAAGCTGCTGTTGATCCTGACCGTGGCGGACATCCGCGCGGTGGGGCCCAACACCTTCAACGGCTGGAAGGGGCAGCTGCTCAGAACACTTTATTACGAGTCCGAAACAATCATGAGTGGCGGCCATGGTCAGCTGTCTCACCGGCAGCGGCTGGACTATGCCAAACAAGAGGTTTTGGAACGTCTGGAGCACTGGCCGGAGGAAGAACGGCAGGCCTACCTTGGACGTCATTACCCGGCTTACTGGTTACGGGTCGACCTGGACCGCAAACTGCGCCATGCCGAGCTGATCCGCACAACCGACCAGAAGGAAGAGCACCTGGCCACCATGGTCCAGCCGCACGCCTTTGAGGAAATCACCGAGATCACCGTGCTGGCACCTGACCATCCACGTTTGCTCTCCATCATCGCGCAGGCCTGTTACGCCGCTGGCGCCAACATCGTTGATGCGCAGATCGACACCACCAAGGATGGCCTCGCCCTCGATACCATTACCATTCGCAGAGAATTGCCGCTGGACGCTGATGAGATGCGACGCGGCAAGCGCATTACCGAGATCATTGAGAAAGCCTTGCGCGGCACCAAACCGATTCCAAAGCCTAGTCGCAAGCAACAGAACGCCTTGCAGAAAAACGAGGCGTTTGATGTGCGCACTTCTGTGAGTGTCAGCAACTCCTGGTCTGAGCATTTCACGGTGGTGGAAGCCTCCGGCCTCGACCGCCCCGGCCTGTTGTTCAGTCTGACGAATGCGCTTTCGGAACTGAACTTGAACATTGCCTCCGCCCATGTGGTGACCTTTGGCGAAAAAGCGGTGGACGTCTTCTACGTCACCGACCTTACCGGGCAGAAAATAAGCAATGTTGGTCGTCAGGATGCCATAAAGGCGCGGATAACGGAGGCTTTCGACGGTGAAGCCGTCAAGAAGCCACGCCAAACCCGCCATCGCCGTCGCCGAGCGCGACTGGCCAGCTAGTGATACAAGATGCTGTTCAGAAACTTTGCAACCGTTGGCGGGGCAACCCTGCTCAGCCGTCTTCTCGGCTTTCTGCGTGATGTGATGCTCGCCGCCTTTGTCGGGGCCGGGCCGGTGGCGGATGCTTTTGTGGTGGCGTTTCGGCTGCCGAACCTGTTTCGCCGCCTGTTTGCGGAAGGGGCCTTCAACTCTGCATTTGTGCCGCTTTTTGCCCGCTCCCTGGAAGAAAAGGGAGAGGAGGGCGCGCGCCAGTTTGCCGGGGAGATTGCAGCAGCGCTTTTCTGGACACTGGTGGTGGTCACGGCGCTGGCTGAAATCGCCATGCCGCTGTTGGTGTACGTGCTGGCACCGGGGTACTTCAGTGATCCGGCAAAGTATGACCTGACCGTGTTGATGGCGCGGGTGGCCTTTCCCTACCTTTTGTTCATGTCGCTGCTGGCCTTCATCAGCGGTATCTTGAACACCTTCCAGCGCTTTGCTGCGGCAGCCATGGCACCGGTCATGTTGAATGTGGTGATGGGCTTGGTGCTTGCCGGCATTGGGCTTGCCGGGCTGGAACCTGATGCCACAACGGGCGTTATTCTGGTAGCGGGTGTCGCCGTTGCGGGTGTGGTTCAGCTGGCGTTTGTGGCGGTGGACCTGAAACGCTTGGGCTTCAAAATCCCACTGTTTCGCCCGCGCTGGACACCCGGCGTAAAGCGCCTTCTGGCCCTTGGCCTGCCTGGCGTTCTGGCTGGAGGCATTACCCAGATCAACATTACCGTTGGCACCATCATCGCCTCCATGCAGGAAAGCGCCAACTCTTTCCTTTACTACGCGGACCGGGTCTATCAGCTGCCGCTTGGCGTGGTGGGCATTGCCATTGGCGTTGTGCTGCTGCCCAGCCTGACGCGCTCACTGCGTTCCGGGCAGGATGAAGAAGTGCTGCGCATCCAGAACCGATCCATGGAATTTGCTCTGGCGCTGACCTTGCCCGCCGCAGTGGCGCTGGTGCTGATCCCACGCGAAGTGATCAGTGTGCTGTTTGAGCGTGGTGCATTTGGCCCGGAAGCGGTGGACCAGACCGCATGGGCCTTGATGGCGTTTGCCGTTGGCCTGCCTGCCTTTGTACTGAACAAGGTTCTTTCGCCGGGGTACTTCTCCCGCGAGGACACCAAGACGCCCATGTACTTTGCTGGTGTTGCCATGGTGATCAACGTGGGTCTGGCGTTGGCCCTGTTCCCATTCATGGCCCATGTGGGCATTGCGGTGGCAACCTCTGTGGCCGGATGGGTGAACACGGCGCTGTTGGGCCTGCTGCTTTACAAGCGGGGGCACTTCAAGCTGGACGCCGCTGCAGTGCGCCGGGTGCCTTTGCTGCTGTTGGCGAGCGTGCTGATGGGCGGTGTCGTGCTGGGCTTGTCGACCTATGTGCCGGGGGCAACCTCGCCGCAGTTTCTGGTCAGGGCCGGGCATCTGGCGCTTCTGGTAACTGCAGGTATGATTTCCTTTGGTGTATTTGCCCAAGTTACCGGGGCGGTGAACTTTCTGGGATATGCCAAGCGGTTTGCAGGGCGGAAAACCTCCGGCACCAGCTAGTTTCGCCGTTTGAACACCTTGCCAGCACGAGGGCGAGCCGCTAACAGTGCATGCGCATATTGCATGCCCATCAGGCCCTTCCAACAGGCCGTAGTATCTAGGGAAACTTTCTAATGACGGCGTTTCAGCCCCGCGTTTTCTCCGGTGTTCAACCCACCGGCAACCTTCATCTTGGCAACTATCTTGGTGCCATCTCTCGCTTTGTTCCGCTTCAGGACCAGATGCCAGCGCTCTATTGCGTGGTGGATCTGCACGCCCTTACCGTGTGGCAAGACCCTGAAGACCTGACCCGCGCCACCCGTGAAGTCACGGCTGCCTATCTGGCAGCGGGCATTGATCCGAAGAAAGCGATCATCTTCAACCAGAGCCAGGTGAAGGAACACGCCGAACTGGCATGGGTGTTCAACTGTATCGCGCGCATGGGCTGGCTGAAGCGCATGACACAGTTCAAGGACAAGGCAGGCAAGAACCAGGAAAACGCAAGTGTTGGCCTGTTCGCCTATCCAAACCTGATGGCCGCTGACATTCTGGCTTATCGTGCAACCCACGTGCCGGTTGGCGAAGACCAGAAGCAGCACCTTGAGCTGACCCGCGACATCGCACAGAAGTTCAACAACGACTATGCAGAGCGGATCAAGGAACTGGGCCTTGGCGTGCCAAACCCTGAGCCAAATCCGGAAATGCCGGATGAGCTGTACTTCCCGCTGACAGAGCCAATGATTGCAGGCACCGCGACCCGCATCATGAGCTTGCGGGACGGTACCAAGAAGATGTCCAAATCCGACCCTTCTGATCTGTCCCGCATCAACCTGACCGATGATCAGGACGCCATTGCCAAGAAGATCAAAAAGGCGAAGACGGACCCGGAACCACTGCCAAGCGAAGTGAAGGGCCTGGAAGAGCGTCCAGAAGCCAACAACCTGGTTGGCATCTACGCAGCGTTGTCAGGCCAGACCAAGGATGAAGTGCTCGCCGAGTTCGGTGGACAGCAGTTCTCCGCGTTCAAGCCTGCGCTCTCCGAACTGGCTGTGGCAAAGCTTGCGCCCATGTGTGAGGAAATGAAGCGTCTTGTGGAAGATCCTACGCACATTGACGCCATTCTTGGCGAAGGTGCAGAGCGTGCAGCAGAGATTGCGGAGCCAGTTCTGCATGACGTACGCCGCATTGCGGGCCTTCTTGAAGCGCGGTATGGCCGCCGCTGACCTCAAGAAGACTACCAGTTGAGACAGAAAAGCCCCGGAAAACGCTCCGGGGCTTTTTGGTTTAGTGGTCGAAGGAGAGGTAGTGCAGCCAAGACTGCATGCGCAGCAGCACCTTGCGAATGATCGACACGTGGTGGAAGTAGTCGGTGTAAACCGCCACCTGCCCATATGAGCCGCCCGGCAAGGCGTACTCCCGCATGTCTTCGTCAAGATCGATGATCACATTCATGCGACCCGGATCACCCCTGTCTTCCGGGGAGATGATCTCGCCGCTGGGAGCGACCTGGCCTTCAGGAATGTACTCGATGACAGCCGAGATCTTGCCTTTGAAGATGCGGCCGGGAATGCCGAGGAACGCAACCTCCGCTTCATCGCCCACTTGAAGGCGCTGCATGTGAACCTGCAGGAAGCTGGCGATGACCTGATTGGGCTGCTCTTCGATGAACACCATGCTGGGGGCAATGCGCCGGGCCATGAAGCCGGGGCGGACCGCCAGACTGGTGACATAGCCATCTGCCGGAGCCTTGATCGTGGCTTGATCCAGCTCCCACTTGGCCTGCGCCAACTGGGACTCGATTTCTGCGATCTGGGCAGACTGACCGGAGGCGGTTTGGGCCCCCACATCAAGTTCGGCGCTGCGCAGGGCCGCTTCTGCGCTTGCCAGGCTGGCCTGCGCGGTTTCCAACTCACGGTCGCGGAATTCCAGAGAGGCAACGGACGCCACATCCCGTTCCACCAGAGTAGCGGCATCATCACGGCGGGTTTGCGCCAACTGAAGCGCGGCGTTGGCAGCCTGCACGTTTGCCTGCGCTTCTTTGACGGCTTCCTGCTTGGCATCAAAATCTGCCACGACCAACGCCTTGCGGGCTTCCAGCTCCTGAACCCGGTTCTGGACCTCCGTGTCGTCCAGAACCAAGAGCGGCGTGCCCTTTTCAATGCGGACGTTGGGTTGGACGGGGACCTCGACAATGGGCGCGCGCAGGTAGGAAATGATGGGGGTGGTGCGGTAAAACGTGGTGGCGATGGTTGTGGCCGGGTGGCTGTAGTTCATCAACAAAAGCAGACCGGCGATCAAAAACACGCCGCCAAGACCGGCGGTGGTCAATGACCACTCGTTTACCGGGATGCGAAAGACCTTAAAGATGACCGTGCAAATGGCCACATATGTGAGAATGAGAAGAAGGTCCATCAGTTGCCCCCCTGCTTTGCGTCATCAAACGCCTGCAGCCTTTGTTGCATGGCCGCGATCTGAGCAGTGAGTTCATCAACCTTGGCTTCCAGCTCCTCTTCTTTGCGCTTGAGGGTGCCAAAGCCATAGCCACGGTCCTTCTGGTACATGGTTGCCCAGATCCAGAGAAATGGCCAAATGGCATGAAGCGTGAACAGGGACACCCACCCGGCCGCATAGATGGCGTCCTTGTGGGGGTGTTCGCGTTTCTCGGCGATCTTGTAGGGAATGTCGTGGATGTAGACGATGCCGTAGACCACAACCAAAATCACAAAGATGATGAGAAACAAGGCAAAATAGTTCAGAAACACTGCCAGCTCCTGTTACTTCAGGATTGTTTTTCTTTGATTACGTTAGGGCAACATCTTCCGCGAAAGGTGTAAACAAACCGATACTCTCTGTGACTTGCTATGGATGACCCTTGGGTTTTGGCCCGCGCATTAACCGCCAGTGGTAAAAAATCAGCCAAAACACCTCGTTTGACCGAGCTGTTTGTTGACAGCGCATAGGTCTCACCCCTACATCCATGTGCAGCGAATTCGTGGAGAACTTTCTCCAAGCACACCAATTGGTCGGGGTAAATGACAGAGACGCGTATTGATCGGCGATTTGCCAAACTCAAAGCCGAGGGTCGGCCAGCCCTCGTGACCTTCATCACGGCTGGCGATCCAGATCTGGAAACGTCCCAAGAGATATTGGAGGCCCTTCCAGCGGCTGGCAGCGATGTGATTGAGCTGGGCATGCCGTTCTCTGACCCCATGGCCGAAGGTGTGCCAATTCAGCTGGCAACGCAGCGTGCGTTGAAGGCTGGCCAGTCCATGGACAAGACCTTGGACATGGTGCGCAAGTTTCGCGAAAAGGACGATGAAACCCCAATCATCCTCATGGGTTACTACAACCCGATCTACGTTCGTGGCTCTGACAAGTTTGTCGCCGAGGCGAAGGAAGCCGGTGTCGATGGCTTGATCGTCGTGGACGTTCCTGCTGAGGAAGATGAGGAACTGTGCATTCCCGCCCTGAAGGGTGGTTTGAACTTCATTCGCCTTGCAACGCCGACCACTGATGAAAAACGTTTGCCTGCTGTGCTAGCCAACACTTCCGGTTTCGTTTATTACGTCTCAGTGACAGGTGTTACGGGGAGCGCCAGTGCTGATACGCAGGCTGTGGCGAGCTCCGTTTCCCGGATCAAACAGCATACCGATTTGCCGGTCGCCGTTGGCTTTGGCGTGAAGACTGCTGAACAGGCACGAGACATTGGCCGCCACGCAGATGGCGTGGTTGTTGGCTCGGTGCTTGTGGAAGCTATCCGCGAAAGTCTGGATGCAGACGGCCGGGCCACAAATGGAACAAAAGATGCTGTTATCGGGACCGTGCGCGCACTACGTAAGGGTGTAGAAAGCGCTCGGGGCTAAGCATTTACTTTTTCTGGAGCAGGGTCTGTTCCAGTCAATCAAATCGATCATAACATCAACAACTGGCAGGGTTGCCCGTGAACTGGATTAATAACGTCGTTCGGCCAAAGATCCGCAGCTTTTGGGAAAAGCGCGATGTGCCGGAGAACCTCTGGATCAAGTGCCCGGAAACCGGGGAAATGGTTTTCCATCGGGACCTGGAAGCCAACCAGTGGGTCGTGCCGAACTCAAACTTCCATATGCGCATCACCGCGAAGAAGCGCCTAGAGTACTTCTTCGACGAAGGTGCGTATACCAAGATCAAAACACCAGAAGTGGCTCAGGATCCTCTGAAGTTCCGCGATCAAAAGAAATACGTGGACCGACTGAAGGACGCCAAGACCAAGACTGAGCTGGACGATTCCGTTCTGGTGGCTCAGGGCAAGGTGCATGGCACTGACATGACCGTTGCCGTGCAGGACTTTGCCTTCATGGGTGGGTCTTTGGGCATGGCCGCTGGTGAAGCGATCATCAAGGGCATGGAAACAGCCGTTGAGAACAAGACACCGTTTGTCATGTTTGCTGCTTCCGGCGGCGCGCGTATGCAGGAAGGCATCCTTTCCCTGATGCAGCTGCCGCGCACAACCGTTGCGGTGCAGATGCTGCGCGAAGCAGGCCTGCCATACATCGTGGTTCTGACCAACCCGACGACTGGCGGCGTGACGGCGTCCTACGCCATGCTGGGTGACGTACATCTGGCGGAGCCGGGTGCGCTGATCGGCTTTGCCGGCCAGCGTGTGATTGAGCAGACCATTCGCGAAAAGCTTCCTGAAGGCTTCCAGCGCTCAGAATACCTGCTTGACCACGGCATGGTGGACAAAGTGGTGCATCGCCATGAGATGCGCGATACCATTTCCAACCTCTGCAACATCTTCATGAAGCGCGAACCTGCGCTGCCGAAGCTGGATGCAGCGGAGGACGAACCAAAGGCCCTTGAGGCTCCCGCAGAAAAAGAGAGCGCAGACGCTGCCAGCGCCTGACCTCGAAGCTGCCATTTGAAGCTTTAAAAGTCCGGCCTTTTGCCGGACTTTTTTGTAAGGCAGGAGTGTTCCCTGTGATGACGAAAGTGCAGACCCGCGTGCAAGACGCCCTGAAGCGCCTGATGACATTGCATCCTGCCGAGATTGACCTTTCGCTGGATCGCATTCTTCGGCTTCTGGAAAAGCTCGGCAACCCGCATCTCGCGCTGCCGCCGGTGTTTCATATCGCCGGGACAAACGGCAAGGGCTCCACGGGCGCGTTTGTTCGCGCGCTGCTGGAGGCGGAAGGAAAGCGGGTTCACGTCTATACCTCACCACATCTGGTGCGGTTCAATGAACGTATCCGCCTTGGCGAAAAAGGCGCGTTTGTGAGTGACCGCAAGCTTCTTGAAGCGCTGGAGGCGGTGGAGACCGCAGCAGACGGGCAGGCCATCACCTTTTTCGAGGCGACCACGGCTGCCGCGTTCTGGCTGTTTGCCAGAGAGCCGGCGGATGTTGTGGTGCTGGAAGTAGGACTGGGCGGTATTTTGGACGCAACCAACGTCATTCCCGATCCATTGGTCAGCATCATCACGCCAATTTCTCTGGACCACGAGGACTTCCTTGGCAACGACCTTGCAGGCATTGCCAAGGAAAAGGCGGGCATCATCAAGCCAGAGCGTCCGGTGATCAGCGCAACCCAGCAAGAAGCGGTGCTGCCAGTGCTGGAGCGGCAAGCAGCGCGCAACAAGGCGCCTTTTCAGCTGTTCGGGCAAGAGTTCAGTGCCTATGAAGAGCGCGGCCGCCTTGTTTATCAGGATGAGAACGGTCTGTTCGATCTGGTACTGCCCAAATTGCCGGGAAGGCACCAGCTGGAAAACGCTGGTGTGGCTCTGGCTGCCGTGCGGGCGGCAGGCTTTTTGCAGGATCCAACCGCGTTCTCACCCCAGGTGGAAAAGGCCCTGCGCAATGTGAACTGGCCAGCGCGCATGCAATCCCTTACCGATGGCGGCCTGGTGGACGAATTGCCACTGCTCACTGACATCTGGGTGGATGGGGGCCACAATCCGGGAGCGGGGCAGGTTGCCGCCACGTTCATGGCGGACCTGGAAGAGCAAAGCTCTCGTCCGCTGTTTCTTGTTGCCGGAATGATGAAGACCAAGGATCCGGTTGGTTTCTTTGCCAATTTTGAAGGTTTGGCCCGACATGTACTCACCGTGCCGCTGACAACCACCTCACTGGGACGCAGCCCCGCTGAGCTGGCACAGTACGTTCGGCAGGCCGGTATCGAGGCAACACCGTGCGAGACGCTGGATGAAGCGCTGAGAGAGCTGAAGGGCCATCTGGCGGATCAGATGTCGCCTGGGCGCGTTCTCTTTTGCGGTTCGCTTTATCTGGCAGGCGAGGTGCTTCAGGAAAACGGTACACCGCCAACCTGAGCCCAAACGCACAAGGGAGGCCAATGGCCTCCCTATTTCACGTGAATCATCAATCCGTTGGCTTATTCGAGGCCTTCAAACAGAGCGGTTGAGAGATAGCGCTCAGCAAAGCTTGGGATGATGACAACAATGTTCTTTCCTGCCATGTCCTCGCGCTGACCAACGCGAACCGCGGCTGTGAGCGCTGCGCCGGATGAGATCCCCACCGGTACACCTTCCAGCTTGGCCACTTCACGGGCGCGGGCAAAGGCATCGTCATTGCTTACCTTGACGACCTCATCGTAGACCTCAGTGTCCAGAACACCCGGGACAAAGCCCGCGCCGATGCCCTGAATCTTGTGGGGGCCGGGCTCTCCGCCAGAAAGAACCGGGCTGTCTTCCGGTTCAACCGCGACAACATGAACGGAAGGCTTCTTTTCCTTCAGTACCTGAGAAACGCCGGTGATGGTGCCGCCGGTGCCAATGCCGGAGATGAACACATCCACTTCACCGTTGGTGTCGTTCCAGATTTCCAGCGCCGTGGTGTTGCGGTGGATCTCCGGGTTGGCCGGGTTTTCGAACTGCTGCGGGATGATTGCGCCGGGAATTTCTTCCACCAGCTCGTTGGCGCGCGCGATCGCGCCTTTCATGCCCTTTGGCCCTTCCGTGAGCTCCAACTCAGCGCCCATCAGCTTCAGCATCTTGCGACGTTCTATGGACATGGTTTCTGGCATGACGAGGATGAGCTTATATCCTTTCGCAGCCGCAACGAATGCCAGCGCAATGCCGGTGTTGCCAGATGTGGGCTCAACGAGCGTGGTCTGGCCGGGCGTGATCGTGCCTTCCGCTTCCATGGCTTCGATCATGGCAACCCCGATGCGGTCTTTCACGCTGGCGATCGGGTTGAAGAACTCAAGCTTGGCGAGGATGTTGGCTTTGACGCCATACTTTTCGGCAAGGCGGTCGAGACGAACGAGTGGCGTGTTGCCAATGGTCTCGGTGATCGAACCAAAAATCTTACCGCGGCCAACTTCTGGATTGCTCATGACGGATCTCCAAGGTGTGAAACGCTGCGCTACTGCAACATTAAATGTCTTGGAGATCAATCTAGTGATTCAGAATGCAACCTGCGAGGTTTACGGGCGCGTCAGAGTTTGGATTTATGGAAAAACGAGATTAAATTTTCGCAGTTCCATAGAAATTCATTCCAATATGCGCGCTGATTAGAACCATCTTGCAGAACCAATGCGCTTTACGCGCCGGGAAGGCCGAGCAGGGCTGGTAAATCTTCCATGCGCTCGAAGGGGATTGCCCCCAGTGCGCGAACCTTTTCCGGATTGGAAAGGGGATCGGCCACATAGCCAAACGCCGCCATGCCCGCATCTCGAGCAGCCTGAAGGCCAGGCAAGCTGTCTTCGATCACGATGCAGTCCTTCGGGTCGACTTTCATGCCCTTAGCCGCATAAAGAAAGATATCAGGAGAGGGTTTGCCGTGTGGCACATCCTGCGCCGAGTAGAGCACATCCTTGAAGTAGTCGAGCAGACCCGCGCTTGCCAAGGTCATGTTCATCTTCTCATATTTGCCGGAGGACCCAACGCAGTAGGGAATGCCTCTGGCGCGCACCTGTTCCACTACATCCTTGATGCCGGGGATGGCCTCAATGCCGCTCTGGAACGCCTCCAGATCGGCGGCGCGCACCTGATCGGCCCAATCCTCTTCCAGATCAAGACCTTCTTCTTCGATGAGAAGGCTCCGGATGGTGTCCAGCGTGCGGCCCGTGAAGCGCAGGTGGCACTCGTCCGGCGTAATGGTCAGGCCGGCACGGGCGATGAAGCCGGAGAGCACCTCGTTGGCGACCTTTTCCGTGTCAACCAGAATGCCGTCACAATCAAAGATGATCAGTTTCGGTGTCATGCCTCTTGTTCCCTAGTGGGTGCCTGAAGAACCAAAGCCGCCGCCGCCACGCTCGGTGTCATCGAGATGGGCAACTTCCAGAATGTGCGCCTGTGTGACCGGCGCGATGATAAGCTGGGCAATGCGCATGCCGCGCTCAACCACAAACTCTTCCTGACCCAGATTGATCAGAATGACCTTCACCTCACCACGGTAGTCTGAATCGATGGTGCCTGGCGTGTTGAGCACGGTGACGCCATGCTTGGCGGCAAGGCCTGAGCGTGGCCGCACCTGACCCTCAAAACCATGGGGAATGGCCATGGAAAGGCCTGTGTCGATGAGGGCCCGCTCACCTGGCTTCAATGTGAGGGTGCTCTCGATGGCTGCACGCAGATCCATGCCCGCTGCTTCGCGAGACTCGTAGGCTGGCAGCTGCAAACCTTCTGCATGGGCCAGTCGCTTGATTTTCAATGATGGTGTCATGTGTCGCCCGGTCAGTTATTCGACATAGGTCTAACAGCAGACCCTGCATAATTCCAGAGGCAAAACACGATGTTTGGAACCCTCTATTGTACATATATGATGAACAGTGATTTCAAAAATAACTCTATTAACTTATAATCAGAGACAATTGTAGAGTGAAGCCAAGTGATTTAAGAAAATATGGAAGCGCAGGTTTCACATGAAACAGAACCCTCTGTTCCTTCCCCATGGAGCACCTGATCTGGTCTTGAAGCCCGGACCTGCTACTGAATTCTTGAGCGGGATCGGAGACCGCATTCGAAGCGCCGCCTCTGTGGTGATGATTTCTCCCCATTGGCAGACCGATACGCTGAAGGTTTCCGCGCCCGGCGTGCTGGACACGATACATGATTTTCGCGGATTTCCCGATCAGCTCTACAAGATCAAATATGCTGCAGAAGCAAAGCGTTGTCTGGTAGATCATGTGCTGCGCACCACCTGCCGGGCGGGCCTTGCCATTCAGGAAGACAGCGGCTGGGGCCTTGATCACGGCGCGTGGATTCCGTTGTCCTTGTCCAACCCCGAAGGTGGCATCCCCGTTGTACAAGTTTCGATTCCGAAACATTATGATCTGATGGACAGCTACGAGCTTGGCAAGGCGCTGGCGCCGCTTGCAGAAAATGACATTCTGATCATCGGCACAGGTGCCACAATCCATAACTTCAAAGAGCTTGGAAGCGACGAAACCCCTACACCGCAGTGGGCGCTGGACTTTGATGAGCATGTGAAAGAAGCCATGGAGCGGGCGGACGCGAACTCCGTCATCAACCTGTCCAGCCATCCGGACTATACCCGCGCTCTACCAACGGACGAGCATTTGCTGCCGCTTGCGGTGGTTTGCGGGGCCGCAGGCGCCAATGCCCGCGGCCGTCGCATTCATCACAGCTACACCTACAGCACCCTGAGCATGAGCGCCTACGAGTTCGGCTCGTTTGAAGCCCAGCGCTCCAAAGCCGCTTAGCTTCCCAGTTCGCGCAGCTTCTGCTTCAAGGCGTAGAGGCTGTCGTGAGCTTGGCGAGGGGTCATGTCGTCCGGATCCATCGCCTTGATCATCTCCGCCAGCTCCACAGCAGCAGGAGGAGGCGCTGGCGGCGTCTCCGGGATTTGATCCAGTGGCTTTGAGATGCCCGCAAACAGCGGCAGGTCGTCAATCAGCGCCTCGGAAGGGGCCTTGCGGTCCTGCTCTTCCAGCTGCTTCAAGACACCTTCGGCACGATGCACCACGCTCGCGGGCAGACCAGCAAGCTTAGCCACCTGAATACCGTAGGAGCGATCGGCCGCGCCGGGTACGATTTCATGCAGGAACACCACGTCGCCGTTCCATTCCTTGACCCGCACTGTCGCATTGTTAAGGCGGCTCAGCTTTTTGGAAAGCACCGTCAGCTCATGGTAGTGGGTGGCGAAAAGCGAACGGCAGCGGTTTTGCTCGTGCAAGTGCTCAATGGCCGCCCAAGCGATAGAGAGTCCATCAAACGTTGCGGTGCCACGGCCGATTTCATCCAGAATGACAAGCGACCGCTCGGTGGCCTGATTCAAAATGGCTGCCGTTTCAACCATTTCCACCATGAAGGTGGAGCGGCCCCGGGCCAGATCATCTGCTGCGCCCACGCGGGAGAAAAGCCGGTCTACCACACCAATGTGGGCAGAGCTTGCCGGGACAAACGCACCAATCTGCGCGAGGACGGCAATCAACGCGTTTTGCCGCAAGAACGTGGACTTACCGGCCATGTTTGGACCGGTGATCAGCCAAATCTGCCCCAGATCTGCGCCGTCCTGCGGTCCCAGCTGAGCATCGTTGGCAACGAACGGCTCGCCGGAGGACTTGGCCAGCGCCTGTTCCACGACCGGATGACGGCCGCCGACGATTTCGAAGGACAAGCTGTCATCAATCACGGGGCGGGTGTAGTTCTCAGCCTCAGCAAGCACAGCCAGTGAACTGGAAACGTCCAACATGGCGAGCGCATCGGACGCGGCCTTGATTTCCGCCGTGGCGGCAACGACCGCCTTGGCCAATTCCGCAAAAATCTCCAGCTCTATGGCGAGCGCGCGCTCCCCGGCATTGGCGATTTTGGATTCAAGCTCTGCCAGTTCAGTCGTGGTGAAGCGCATGGCGCCCGCCATGCTCTGGCGGTGAATGAAGCGCTCCGGATTGTTCTTCATGGCGTCGCACTGAGCGGTTGGCGCTTCGATGAACCAGCCAAGCACGTTGTTGTGCTTGATCTTCAACGAGCGGACATCCAGCTCCTGCGACAGATCGGCTTGCATCTGAGCGATCACCTTGCGGCTCTCATCGCGCAGGGCTTTCAGCTCATCCAAATCGGTGTTGTAACCGCGTGCCACATAGCCGCCATCCCGCTTCAACAGTGGGGGATCTTCGGCGATTGCCTGATCAAGCTTTTCACCCAGAGCATGAGGCGCGGCTTCCAGAGCGGCAAGACCACGCTGTAGCTCTTCCGGCAGCGCGCTGCTGGACGCGATAAGCCCGGCGATGTCACGGGCGGACTTCAAGCTCTGTGAAATGGCCTGAAGGTCGCGCGGCCCGCCGCGATCCACGGCGAGACGGGAAAGAGCACGGGACATGTCCGGCGCGGCTTTCAAGAGGCCGCGCACATCGTCCCGCAACATTGTGTCGGCCACGAAATAAGCGAGGGATTCCTGCCGGTGATGGATCTCAGAGGGGTTTGTCAGCGGGCTGGCAAGACGGCTGGTCAGCAAACGGGAGCCCGCCCCGGTGATGGTCTTGTCGATCGCAAACAGCAGGCTTCCTCGGCGGTCACCTGCAAGGGTGCGGGTCAGCTCCAGATTGGCGCGTGTCGCCGGATCGATCAGCATCTGACCGCTGGAGGATTCCTTTTGCGGCGGCTCGATGGGGGGACGTTCGCCAAGCTGTGTCTTTTCGATGTACGCCAGAATGCCAGCGGCGGCGCTAAGCTCGGCGCGTGAATAGTTGGCAAAGCCATCCAGTGTGCGCACGTTGAAGAACTGGGCAACGCGATCCGCAGCGGTGGAGCCTTCAAAGAAGGTGCGTGGTACCGGAGAGAGCGCTCCTGAGGCTTGTTCAAGGACCACGCGCAGTTCCGGCTCCTGCAACAGGCCGTCCGCCACAACAATTTCCGAGGGATCGATGCGCGCTAGATCCGCGCCGAGGCGGACATCATCGGTTTCCGCCACGCGGAAAATGCCGGTTGAGATGTCAATCCATGCCAGACCGAAGAGGCTTGCTTCACCTGAAGCGCCAAGCTTGGTGCGGGAAATGCCACAGAGGAAATTATGTTGGCGGGCGTCCAGAAGGCGGTCTTCGGTCAAAGTGCCCGGCGTGACGAGACGAACAACGTCACGGCGTACCACGGATTTGGAGCCGCGCTTTTTTGCTTCTGCCGGGTCTTCGGTCTGTTCACACACAGCAACCCGATGCCCAAGACCAATCAGCTTTTGCAGATAGTCATCGGCAGCATGAACCGGCACGCCGCACATGGGAATATCGTCACCCTGATGTTTGCCGCGCTTGGTCAGAGTGATGCCCAGCGCCTGAGAGGCAATCTCCGCGTCTTCAAAAAACAATTCGTAGAAATCGCCCATCCGATAGAACAGAAGGCTATCTGGATTTGCGGTCTTTATTTCGATGTACTGAGCCATCATAGGGGTTACGCGCCCCTTGTCGCTCGCGGAGGTATTTGCTTCTGCTGTCGTCATGGCGCAGACACTAGCAAAACGAATTGTGCCTTTCACGAGGCTGCTTCCCTATATGACCTTGTTACCCGTTATTTCCGGGGATAATGTCACGGGCCAAACAAGAGTGAAAAGCTGCGAACAGGGTCGGGGGGACGTACCGAATGTCGGAAAAGTCGACGGGAAATAATGTGAGCTTCACAGATCAGGATGCATTGTTGTTCCATCAGGAAGGCAAGCCCGGAAAACTGGAAGTTGTACCAACCAAACCCATGACAACGCAGCGGGATCTGTCTCTGGCTTATTCGCCCGGTGTGGCGGTGCCAGTGCGGGCCATTGCAGAGGACCCCAACCGCGCCTTCGATTATACAACGCGTGGCAACATGGTTGCGGTCATCTCCAACGGCTCAGCGATCCTGGGGCTTGGCAATTTGGGGGCACTGGCCTCCAAACCGGTGATGGAAGGCAAGGCGGTTCTGTTCAAGCGCTTTGCGGATGTGGACTCCATCGACCTTGAAGTCGACACCAACGACGTGGACGAGTTCATCAACTCCGTTCGCTTTCTAGGCCCGTCCTTCGGGGGCATCAATCTGGAAGACATCAAGGCTCCGGACTGCTTCATCATTGAACAGAAGCTGCGCGAAGTGATGGACATTCCGGTGTTCCACGATGATCAGCACGGCACGGCGATCATCGCGGCCGCAGGCCTGATCAATGCGCTGCACCTGACGAACCGCGATGTTAAAGACATCAAGGTGGTGTGTAACGGCGCTGGCGCAGCGGGCATTGCCTGTATTGAGCTGATCAAGGCCATGGGCGTGCCCCATGAGAACGTGCTGTTGTGCGATACCAAAGGCGTGATCTACAAGGGCCGCGCAGAGGGGATGAACCAGTGGAAGAGCGCACATGCGGTGGAAACCGATCGCCGCTCATTGGCTGAGGCGCTCAAGGATGCGGACGTGTTCCTTGGGGTGTCCGTGAAGGGCGCACTGACGGCCGAGATGCTGAAGTGCATGGCACCGAACCCGATCATCTTCGCCATGGCGAACCCGGACCCGGAAATCACCCCGGAAGAAGCCCACGAAATTCGGGATGACGCCATTGTGGCCACGGGCCGGTCTGACTATCCGAACCAAGTGAACAACGTTCTTGGCTTTCCCTACATTTTCCGCGGAGCGCTGGACGTTCACGCCACGACCATCAACGACGAGATGAAGATTGCCTGTGCAGAGGCGTTGGCACAGCTCGCGCGCGAAGATGTGCCGGATGAAGTGGCCGCCGCCTACCGGGGGACCCGCCCCCGGTTTGGCCCGGAATACATCATTCCCGTGCCGTTTGACCCACGTCTTATCTCCACGATCCCGCCTGCTGTGGCGCAAGCTGCCATGGACAGCGGCGTGGCCAAGCGCCCAATCGTGGACATGCAGTCCTATGCAGCGCGCCTTCAAGGCCGCCGCGATCCGATTGCCGGAACCTTGCAGCGCATCGTTTCCAAAGTTCGCCAAGCGCCAAAGCGCATTGTGTTTGCCGAAGGGGAAGAGGATGCGGTCATCCGTGCCGCCTCTACCTTTGTGAACCAAGGGTTGGGGGAAGCGATCCTCGTGGGCCGTGAAGATGAAATCCGCGCCAATGCCGCCTCTGCGGGCGTGGACATCAACCGCCCGGGGATCAAGATCGAAAACGCGCGGGTGTCAAGCAAAGCCGGTTCTTATGCCGAGTTCCTGTATTCCCGCTTGCAGCGCAAGGGCTACCTGCAGCGGGATTGCCAACGCCTTGTCAACAACGATCGCAACTACTGGGCTTCCATCATGGTGGCGCGAGGTGATGCGGACGGCATGGTAACGGGCCTTACCCGCAACTACTCCGTGGCGCTAGAGACCATTCGCAAGTGCATTGACGAAAAGCCCGGTCATCGCGTGATCGGTGTTTCTCTGGTGATCAATCGCGGCCGCACGGTTCTTGTGGCAGATACAGCTGTGCATGAGATGCCAACCTCCGAGGAGCTGGCGGACATTGCCGAAGAAGCCGCCCACGTTGCGCGCCGCCTCGGCTATGAGCCGCGCCTTGCCATGCTGGCCTATTCCACGTTTGGTCATCCCGCCGGCGAGCGCACCACGCGCCTTCAGGAAGCGGTGAAAATTCTGGATCGCCGCCGGGTGGACTTTGAGTACGACGGGGAAATGGGTGCAGACATCGCGCTCAACATGGACAAGATGTCGAACTATCCGTTCTGCCGCCTGACAGGACCAGCGAACGTGCTGGTGATGCCGGCGTTCCACGCCGCCTCAATCTCTACACGCATGTTGCAGGAGCTGGGTGGCAGCACCCTGATTGGGCCGTTACTTGTTGGGCTCGATCGTCCGGTGCAGATTGTGCCCATGGGAGCGAAGGACAGCGACATCTTCAATATGGCGGCCATTGCGGCCTATAATGTGACCTGAACAATGCCAAGGGCGGCCGCGCGCCGCCCTCTTGGCCAGCGCTTTGGATGCTGCCGACGCGATACCCCTTAAAAATCTGAGTGATTTCGGGGGCATTGTTGAGGTCAGCACACCGTGACTTTGCTGGAAGTCTGGTCTAAGAGGCCTATATCGAGAAGACTAATCGGGATAAATCCATGACACCGCCTTTAATCAAGATCTGTGGTCTTTCGACACCTGAGACTGTTGACGCAGTTGCCGAAGCGGGTGCAGATATGATCGGCTTTGTCTTTTTCCCGAAGAGCCCGCGTAATGTTTCCACTGAAGCCGCAGCCCACCTTGCGGAGCCTGTGCGCGGTAAGGTGCAGATTGTGGCGCTGACCGTGAACGCCAGCAACGAAACGCTTGAAGACATCGTCTCCACATTGAAGCCGGACCTTTTGCAGCTTCACGGTTCTGAAAGCCCAGAGCGCTGTGCGGAAGTACGCGAGATCTTCAAAACGCCCGTGATGAAAGCCTTTGGCATCTCGTCCAAAGACGACCTGGACGCGGTGACACCTTACGACAGGGTGGTGGACCGGCTGCTGTTTGATGCCAAACCGCCAAAGGACGCAAACCGCCCCGGCGGCAACGGGGTTTCCTTTGATTGGCACCTATTGGAAGACTTGAAGCTGGATACGCCTTATATGCTGTCTGGCGGATTGACGATTGAAAACGTGGCGGATGCGCTTCGCATCACCCGCGCGCCCGGAGTGGATGTTTCCTCCGGTGTTGAGCGCGAGAAGGGTGTGAAAGACGTCGCCCTGATAAAAGAGTTCGTGCAACGCGCACGGACAGCACTTTCTTGAGAATTGGGATCGAGCCGATGAACCAACAGGTAAACACACTGCGTTCCGGACCAGATGAAGATGGTCACTTCGGAATTTACGGCGGTCGTTTTGTAGCCGAAACGCTTATGCCGCTCATTCTGGATCTGGAAAAGGCTTACAACGACGCCAAGAACGATCCCACGTTTACGGAAGAGATCAAGACGCTGAACACCCATTACACCGGGCGTCCGTCTCCGATGTATTTTGCAGAGCGCCTCACTGAGGAGCTGGGCGGCGCGAAGGTCTACTTCAAGCGCGATGAGCTGAACCACACCGGGTCTCACAAGATCAACAACTGTCTGGGCCAGATCTTGCTGGCAAAGCGCATGGGCAAGACCCGCATCATTGCCGAGACCGGCGCTGGTCAACACGGCGTGGCAACAGCCACGGTTTGTGCGCGCTTCGGCCTGCCTTGTGTTGTTTACATGGGCGCGACCGACGTTGAACGTCAGAAGCCAAATGTATTCCGCATGAAGCTTCTGGGTGCGGAGATTGTTCCTGTGACGGCAGGGGCAGGCACGCTGAAAGATGCCATGAATGAGGCGCTGCGTGACTGGGTGACCAACGTGGAAGACACCTACTACCTGATTGGGACAGCGGCAGGCCCACACCCTTATCCGGAGATGGTTCGCGATTTCCAGTCTGTGATTGGTGATGAAGCCAAGAAGCAGCTTATGGAGATGGAAGGTCGTTTGCCAGACGCCATTGTGGCTGCTGTTGGCGGGGGCTCCAACGCCATTGGTCTTTTCCACCCGTTCCTTGACGACGATTCCGTCAAGATCTACGGCGTTGAAGCAGGCGGCAAGGGCCTTGAGGGCGAAGAACACTGCGCCTCCCTGAATGCAGGCAAGCCAGGTGTTCTCCATGGCAACCGGACCTATCTGCTTCAAGATGACGACGGTCAGATCCTTGAGGGCCACTCCGTTTCTGCCGGTCTTGATTATCCGGGCATCGGTCCTGAACACTCGTGGCTGCGGGATACGGGCCGGGTAACTTACGTGCCGATCACCGACAGCGAAGCACTGGACGCGTTCCAGATGTTGACCCGCGTAGAGGGCATCATTCCGGCATTGGAACCGAGCCATGCGCTGGCCCAGGTGATCAAGATGGCACCGCAGATGGACAAGGATCAGATCATCGTGATGAACTTGTGCGGGCGCGGCGACAAGGACGTGTTCACGGTCGGCAATCTTCTGGGCTTTGATCTTTAAAAGATCACCGAGTTTTCAAGCGGGGTTTTCGAGCCCCGCTGTTTTTTCGAGTATTTGATTAGCTGGCTTATTATGACTATTTCGCTTTACAGTGCTCTTGGGTCCAACAGTTCGGAACGCGTTGAATGGGTGCTTTCGCACAAGGCGCTTGAGTGGGAGCGCGTAGAGGTTTCCAACGAGGCCTTGAAGACCACCTACCGGGACCAGATCAATCCGTTTGGCTTTGTGCCCGCCCTTGTTCATGAGGGGCATACCCTCGTCGAATCCATGGCGATCATTGAATATCTGGAGGAGTGCTTCCCGGAGAAACCCGTTCTCGGCTCAAGCGCCAGCGAGCGCGCAGAAATTCGGGCGATCTGCTCTCATGTGGGCTCGACCATTCACAGTCCGCAGAACCGGACTGTGCTGAAGTTTCTGCGCCCCGACCTTACGGAGGCAGACAAGAAACAGCTGCGGGCAGGGTGGATTGGCGGCCAGCTACTGACGATGACGCCTCTGCTGTGGGGCAACAGTGCGTTCTGCTGCGGTTTGTCTTTCTCCGCCGCAGACGTTTTTGTGGCTACCATCTACCGAAAATATCTACAGCACGGCGGAGCGCCTATTGACCGTTTTGAAAGCCACCGCACTCATCTTGCCCATGAGGGACTGATCCCGGATTTTCTGCTTTGAGCGGTTTTGCCAAGGCATCGGTTTTTTGAGATTTGTTTGAGGTCACCACACAGCCAGGAGCTGGTGATCTCGCATCTCCATCCTCGCCTCTTAGAACGAAAACTGACCCTGAGATTCCATTTCAAGGACGGCACCGCTCAGGCCCGCTTCCCAGCCCAGAATGGCGCGTTTTCGGGTGACGCCCCAGTGGTAGCCACACATGTCACCAGAGCGCCCGAGGACGCGATGACAAGGCACCACAAACGAGATGGGGTTCTTGCCAACAGCCGTACCTACCGCACGGCTGGCCGACGGTTTGCCAATGTTTGCAGCGATATCTGAATAGGTGGTGGCCTTGCCCATGGGGATCTTCAGAAGGGTTTGCCAAACGCGGACTTCAAAGTCTGTACCTATGAAGACCAGCCGCAAGGGCGTCTCCGGCGACCACATATCCGGATTGAACACCCGATCGAGATAGGGTGCTGTCTTCTCAAGGCTTTCTTCATAGGCCGCAGCAGGCCAGCGCCGCGTCATGTCCTCAAGGGCGGCCTGCTCTTCACCCGGGTCGGCAAATGCAAGCCCTGCAAGGCCTTTATCCGTTGTCATGAGAAGCACATAGCCGAACGGGCAAGGGTGAAAGCCAAAGTGGATCACAAGGCCTTCGCCGCGCTTGCGATAATCACCGGGGGTCATGGCTTCGTGGGTGACGAACAGATCGTGAAGGCGTGAGGGGCCGGACAAACCCACCTCATAGGACGTGTCGAGCACAGAAGCGGCATCCCGCAAAAGGGCGCGGGCATGGTCCAGGGTGATCGCCTGAAGGAACTGCTTCGGCGTAATGCCAGCCCAGCGAGAAAATACCCGCTGCAACTGAATAGGCTGGAGCTGCACATCTGCGGCGAGTTGTTCCAGAGATGGCTGACTGCGCCATGTTTCCGTGATGGTCTTCAGGGTCTGGCGCACGACCTGATAGTCCTCAAAGGTCTGATCAAAAGACACTTGCTGCAGGGCTTCCTTGTCCAACGCGCCTTGTTTCAACACCGAAGATACTCCTATGCCCCTGTTGGGTCGCTTCCCGTTCTCTTGAAGGAATGTGAGAGTAGGGGCATGGCGGGTGAATAGCCACCCGAAATGCGAGCGCGCCTTAACGCCGGGCCAAGCTTAACCGGCGTAGACTGAAAGCCCGTCGCGCTTTGCCATTTGGATGGCCTTCACAAAGGCATCGGCAAAACTGGCTTTGTCTGCGGGATTGAGGAATGCGCCGATGGAAAGCTGCTGAGCGCCGGCGATCAGTGAAATCGCCGTCACGCCCTCATCCTCAAGCCTGCGGATCACAATGCGGGTGTGAATGGGGTTGAGCCTGAACTCTGCGGTTCGGCCCCGGCCACAGACACGGCGCACATGGATTTCGACCGGAGAAACCTTTACATGCTCATAGGCTTTGCCGGACTTGGTGCTGGAGGCAAACGCGATCCAGAGCGCCAACACCGGCACAGCCAGAATGAGTGGTGCAAACCAGAGGCCGACAGCGGCCAGAAACACGGCATAGATGCTCGCAAAACCAGCGGCAACAAGAGTGACCCGAGAGAGCCCCAGGGGTGACATCGACCTGTGAGGGGTCAATACCGCCTCAAAAAAGGGGGGAAAACACTCATTAGGGTCGCTAACTTCCACCCGCTCGCGCTGTTGCGATTGGTAGTATTTGTCCCTCGTCATGGGGTGAAGTATAGAGGTTTTATGGCATACGAAAAGACCCTTACAAAGACCGAGCCGACCAAAGCTCCCGCCAAGGCAAAAACGCCGGCAAAGCCACGCCGTAAAACGCTCTCTCGATCCAAGTATAACAAGGCAGAGATTGCGGCCCTGTTTGAGCGCTTTCACGAAGACAATCCGGAGCCCAAGGGCGAACTGGATCACGTCAACGACTTTACGCTGCTGGTGGCGGTGGTGCTTTCAGCGCAGGCAACAGACGTGGGCGTGAACAAAGCCACACGGCACTTGTTCCAAATCGCAGATACGCCGGAAAAAATGGTGGCTTTGGGTGAAGACCGCATTCGCGAGGAAATCCGCACCATCGGTCTTTACAAGAACAAGGCAAAAAACACGCTTCTGCTCTCGCAGCAACTCATCGAAAAGCACGGCGGCGAGGTGCCTCAGACCCGCGAAGAACTGGAGGCGCTGCCAGGGGTGGGGCGCAAGACCGCCAATGTGGTGCTGAACATTGCCTTTGGCCATCCCACGATTGCGGTAGATACGCACTTGTTCCGGATTGGAAACAGGCTGGGCCTCGCGCCGGGAAAGACGCCGCTGGATGTAGAGCTGAAGCTGGAGAAGATCATTCCCCCGCAATACATGCGGCACGCCCATCACTGGCTGATCCTGCATGGCCGCTACATTTGCAAAGCGCGTGCACCGGAATGCTCCCGGTGCATCATCTCAGACCTGTGCAAAAGCCCCGAAAATTTCGTAGGCAACCCCGGCGCAGCCAAACCCAAGAAGTGAATCCCCAAAAGTATTCACAGGGTTTTTCTGCCCCTGTTGTTTAATGGGTGCGAGTCTTTCTGACGCGCACGACAACTTCCACTCGGGAAATTTCCATACCTTCCGGAGGGGTCGGCAAGGATTCCAAACGCAGGCCACTATCCGGAATATCAACTACACGGTTTTCATCTTCCAGGAAGAAGTGGTGATGCTCGTGGGTGTTGGTGTCGAAATATGTCTTGGTGCCTTCAACAGCTACTTCGCGCAAAAGGCCCACTTCCGTGAACTGGTGCAGGGTGTTGTATACCGTTGCAAGAGATACCGGCACGCTTGCCACGATGGCTTCCTCGTGCAGGACTTCAGCGGATATGTGTCTGTTTCCTTTAGAGAAAAGAAGCTCAGCCAGTGCCACACGCTGGCGGGTTGGACGCAGTCCTGCTTCGCGAAGCATGTTCACTACGTCAAATTCATGGTTTTCTTCGATCGCGTTCATAATAACCCTGCAGTCAATCTCCCTTGTCAGAAGACTGCTTTCAGTTGGTCGAGAATGTCGCCACACATCGAAATCTCGACTCGTCGTCCTAAAGAACCCCGAGCCCTCTGCTGAAACCTGTTCAACACACGGAGCGTCCGGCGCGAATAGCTGGAATTCCGAATTGGTCCAGTTGCGCTTTACAATAATAATAAGAACAGTCTTGTGTGAACGCAACTGCGGACATTAGGCACACGCATTCTCCCATACGCTGGTCTTTCGTTGACCGAAAGCGTGTGTTAGGAAAGCGCGAACAGAAAAACTAAACCATCGTTTAGGATCGCCGCGCCGATACACGGCATGGTGGCCGATGACAGCGATTAAATATGCGGGAATGGGATGCATACAGGGCGTTCGAGCTTCGACTACGAAGACCTACTGAAATGCGGACGTGGAGAGCTGTTTGGCGCGGGCAATGCCCAGTTGCCTCTGCCTCCAATGCTCATGTTCGATCGGATCTCCGAGATCTCCGAGGAAGGTGGCGAATACGGCAAGGGCCTGATCCGCGCCGAACTGGAAATCAAGCCTGACCTCTGGTTCTTCGAGTGTCACTTCAAAGGTGACCCGGTAATGCCAGGCTGCCTGGGCCTTGACGCTTTGTGGCAGATGACCGGTTTCTTCCTCGGCTGGCTGGGTGAGCCAGGCCGCGGCCGTGCTCTTTCGGTTGGCGAGATCAAATTTACCGGTCAGATCACACCAGAAGTTAAGAAGATCGAGTATGGTGTAGACCTGAAGCGCGTCATGCGCTCCAAGCTGAAGCTCGCCATTGCGGATGGCTGGGTTAAGGCAGACGGTGAAAAAATCTACGTTGCCAAAGATCTGCGCGTTGGTCTGTTCCAGGACGACGCCAAGTAAACCTTCCTTTGCAAGGTAGCTACGAGAACAACAAGAGGCCTGAAAACAGGCCTCTGTCATGTGCAGTGATCGATGGGCGCCCTTGAGCGCCTCGTCGTGTTTTAACCACGGGAGTCCTTCATGAGGCGTGTGGTCGTTACCGGTATCGGTATTGTCTCTTCTATTGGTGATAATGCAGCTGAAGTGCAGCAGAGCCTTTACGATGGTAAATCCGGCATCGTTCGTGCTCAGGAATATGCAGATCTTGGCTTCAAGTGTCAGGTTCATGGTGCCCCTAAGGTGGACCCTTTTGAAGCGCTTGGCCGCCGCACAACCCGCTTCATGGGTGCAGGCGCCGCATGGAACTACATTGCCATGGAGCAGGCGATTGAAGACGCCAAGCTCTCTGAAGATCTGGTGAGCAATGAGCGTACCGGTCTCATCATGGGGTCTGGTGGTCCCTCCACCCCGGCGATTGTGGAGGCTGCGGACATTACCCGCGCCAAAGGCCCACGCCGCATTGGACCAACCGCCGTGCCGAAGGCAATGAGCTCCACCAACTCTGCGACACTGGCTACGCCGTTCAAGATCCACGGCGTGAACTACTCCATCTCCGCAGCATGCGCGACCACCAACATCTGTATTGGTAACGCGGCTGAGCTGATCCAGTGGGGCAAGCAGGACATCGTGTTTGCCGGTGGCGGCGAGGAACTGGACTGGACGCTGTCCAACATGTTCGACGCCATGGGCGCCATGTCCAGCAACTACAACGAAACGCCTGAGAGCGCTTCCCGCCCATACGACAAGAACCGCGACGGGTTCGTGATCGCTGGTGGCGCAGGCGTGCTGGTTCTGGAAGAGCTGGAACACGCAAAGGCCCGCGGCGCGACCATCTACGCTGAAGTTGTTGGCTATGGCCAGACCTCTGACGGCTACGACATGGTGGCTCCGAGCGGTGAGGGCGCTGCACGCTGCATGCGTCTTGCCATGGAAGGCCTCGACTGCGAGATCGACTACATCAACCCGCACGCGACCTCCACTCCAGTGGGCGACATCAAGGAAATCGAAGCGATCCGCGAAGTGTTTGGTGACAAGATCCCACCAATCTCCGCGACCAAAGCGCTGACCGGTCACTCTTTGGGTGCTGCTGGCGTTCAGGAAGCAATCTATTCGCTGCTGATGATGAAGGGCGACTTCATTGCCGCTTCTGCGCACATCGAAGAGCTGGATCCAGAATTTGCTGACATGCCAATCGTTCGTGAGCGCAAGGACAATGCCGGACTGAACTGCGTTCTGTCCAACGGCTTTGGCTTCGGCGGCACCAACGCTTCCGTCGTGTTCAAGCGATACACCGACTAGTCTTATTGGGAACGGGTTGGACCTTATGAAACTCCAACCCGCTCCGACAACAGGAGTTTCATATGAGCAAGCTGATGCAGGGCAAGCGTGGTCTTGTGATGGGCATTGCAAACGACCATTCAATTGGCTGGAGCATTGCGAAAGCGCTTGCTGATGCGGGCGCTGAATTGGCCTTTACCTATCAGGGCGATGCCTTTGGAAAGCGCGTGAAGCCGCTTGCCGAGAGTGTTGGCGCTGATCTGGTGCTTCCATGTGATGTGGAAGACATTGCCACTGTTGATGCGGTGTTTGACCGCCTGAAGGAAGAATGGGGTTCCATCGACTTCCTCGTGCATGCCATTGCGTTCTCTGACAAGAACGAGCTGAAAGGCAAGTACGGCGATACCACGCGCGAGAACTTCTCCCGTACTATGGTTATCTCCTGCTTCTCTTTCACTGAAGTTGCCAAGCGCGCAGCAGAGCTGATGACCAACGGCGGTTCCATGCTGACCCTGACCTATGGCGGCGCAACCCGCGTGCAGCCGAACTACAATGTCATGGGTGTGGCCAAAGCAGCTCTGGAAGCCTCTGTACGCTATCTGGCGTTCGACTATGGTGAGAAGGGCATCCGGGTGAATGCGCTTTCTGCTGGCCCTGTGCGAACACTTGCAGGCGCAGGCATTGGCGATGCGCGCTTGATGTACAACTTCCAGCAGGTTAACTCCCCGTTGAAGGCCTCGGTAACCTCTGACCAACTGGGTGGCTCTGGCCTTTACCTGCTTTCCGATCTGTCAGGTGGCGTAACCGGTGAAGTGCATTTTGTGGACGCTGGCTACAACATCATGTCCATGCCACGCCTTGAAAGCCTGAAGACGCTCGACAAGGCCTGATTGGGCCCAACATCCTTAGCATTCAACATGAAAAAGCGGCCTTTCGATCATCTCGAGAGGCCGCTTTTTTTGATTGATACCGTGGTTTTTTAGAGGTCTTCGTCGGGATAGACGCCGAACAGGCGGGTTTGATCCACCCAGCCCTCAAAGTCTTTCCCGGAGATGCGGCAATAGCCATCCTCACATTCCAGAACACCTGCCAACACCAGCGGCTCCATGTAAGCGATGATGCGCTCGTTTGGACCGGGGCTTGCGCGCAGGGGAGTCGTTTCAGACTTTTCGGCCCATGGCGTTACAAGCGCTGAACGGTAGCCGGACAGCAGTGTCCTGAACACCCAGCCCGTGTTGCCTTCCCAGTCGCGAATACGGCGCCAGTTCTCAAACTCCTGAATGATTTCCACCGGCACCCGACTCTTCACAAACGACCAGGCAATGTCGTGGTCGCGGCTTGGACCCACACGCACATTGACGCGGTCGGACTTGATGCTGACGTAACGGGGGATCGGCAAGCCGCTTGCACCGGTGCCTGAAGACTGTGCAAGAACGGGGGCAGAGACAGAACCCAGTGACGCCGCGATCATGAGGGTACTCAAGAAAAGACGAACAGCTCGGAATCTGTTATTTGGCATGGCTTTATCGGGACTTTCCAACAAGGAGTTTGGCGTTTGGGTTGTATGAGTGAGACTGAAGTATCATTCTACTCATGCTACAAAATCACTAAGCGGCTGCTAGAGTAAACAGGCTTGATTGACAACACTTGTTTTACACGGGCCATCTGCTTATGAAAACAGGTGGGGGCTACGGATTTCCAGTAGCCTATGGTGGACATCGTAGAGTTAACAAACTCTCAATTAATTTCAGAAGGCGGGGATCATGCCCAAAAAGAAGCCCGTTGTGGTGGTTACGCGTAAGCTTCCTGATGTTGTTGAGACGCGCATGCGCGAGCTGTTCGATACGCGGCTGAATGAGACAGACACGCCCTTTAGCCAGGCGGAACTGGTTGAGGCTGTGAAGACCGCCGATGTCCTGGTGCCAACGGTCACCGACCGCATCGATGCGTCCATTCTGGCGCAGGCGGGACCCAACCTGAAAATGATTGCGAATTTTGGCAATGGTGTCGACAACATTGATGTTGTGACGGCAAATAATCGCGGCATTGCGGTGACAAACACCACAGGCGTGATGACCGAAGACACCGCCGACATGACCATGGCGCTGATACTTGCAGTGCCACGCCGCCTTATGGAAGGCATCAAGAAGATCGAGAACAAGGAGTGGGAGGGCTGGTCGCCGCAGTGGATGCTGGGTCACCGGATCTGGGGCAAGCGCCTCGGTATCATCGGCATGGGCCGCATTGGCCAAGCTGTTGCCCGGCGCGCAAAGGCGTTTGGCATGTCCATCCACTACCACAACCGTATTCGCGAACCTCTGGACGTGGAAGAGCGGCTGGAGGCCACCTACTGGGAAAGCCTGGACCAAATGCTGGCGCGCATGGACGTGATTACAATCCACTGTCCGCACACGCCTGGCACTTATCACCTGCTTTCAGCCCGTCGCCTGAAGCTGATGAAACCGGAAGCTTATCTGGTCAACACAGCGCGCGGCGAGATTGTCGACGAGAACGCGCTGATCCGTCAGATTGAAGCCGGAGAACTGGCCGGCGCTGGCCTTGATGTTTTCGAGCATGAGCCCGCAGTGAACCCGCGTCTTGCCAAGTCTGACAAGGTGCTGCTGATGCCTCATATGGGCTCAGCGACCATCGAGGGCCGTATCGACATGGGTGAAAAGGTGATTATCAACATCAAAGCGTTCATGGACGGCCACCGTCCGCCTGACCGGGTGCTGCCTTCCATGCTGTGATGAAGAACCGGCCGCTTTCGAGCGGCCGTTTTTGGTCTCACTTCAGATACTTATTCCACATGGGTTCGCCCTTCATGCCTGCCAGAAAGTCCGCGTGGGCTTTTAGCTCAGCTTCAGTGGGCATATGAACCAGTGGGGCAGATCGCTGCTTTGCCGGTTTGCGCTGGCGCGGGCCACCGCCGTCTTCCCCCTCGTATTGGTCATCCTGGTCCGAAAGAATCAGGTCGCGCTGTTTGCCGCCATTAAGCTCCAGATAAACCTCAGCCAGGAGCTCAGCATCGAGCAGCGCACCGTGCTTGGTTCGCTTGGAGTTGTCGATACCGAAGCGGGAACAGAGCGCATCCAGCGAGGCAGACCCGGTTGGGTACTTTCGCCGCGCCATGGTGAGCGTATCCAGCACCTGCTCGTTCGGGATGTTGGGCAACCCGCAACGTCCCAGCTCCATGTTGATGAAGCCCATGTCGAAGGGTGCGTTATGGATGACCAGACGGCCATCTCCCACAAAGTCGAGAAACTCCTGAGCGATCTCTGCAAATTTGGGTTTGTCGGAAAGAAACTCTTCTGAGAGCCCATGGACCCGGAAAGCCCCTTCCGGCATGTCCCGTTCCGGGTTGATGTAGACGTGATATACGCGCCCGGTTGGAATGAAGTTGATCAGCTCCACGCCGCCAATCTCCACCAAGCGGTCGCCATCAAGAGGATTAAGGCCGGTCGTTTCGGTATCGAAAGATATTTCGCGCATACGTCTGATCCAGTTCAGGCCATGTAGGCCAGCGTGTTCATTACCTTGGAGACATCAAAACGTGCGGTCTCCAATCCTCGCCCGCTATCAACGATGAAATGAGCGCGTTTCCTTTTGTCCGCATCGGGCATCTGCTTTGCAAGGATAGACTGGAACTTTTCCTCGCTCATCCCCGGTCTATCAAGGACGCGCTGGCGCTGAACTTCAGCGCTGGCAGAGACCACGCAGACAGCGCGAACCCGGTCCGGGACCCATTTTTCAAGCAGGAGCGGGATATCCAACACGGCAACGCGGCGACGCTCCTCGCGGGCGCGCTGCAAGAAGGCAAGCTCTTCTTCATGCACCAAAGGGTGCACGATGGCCTCTAGCTGAGCCATTGCCGCCTTGTCGGACAAGACAATCTTGCCCAAAGCAGCCCGGTCAATGACGCCGTTTTTGGAAACGCCAGGGAACGCCTGTTCCACCGGTGCAACGGCGCGCCCGGAATAAAGACGATGAACAGCTGCATCTGCGTCATAAACGGCCGCACCCGCCTCAGCAAACATCTTTGCCGTGGTGGATTTTCCCATGCCAATGGAGCCGGTGAGGCCGAGTACGATCATCAGAGCAACCCCATGTCCTTCAAAATGACCTCACGCAGCTCCTCTGTCACTTCCGGGCGCTTGCCGAACCATTTTTCAAATCCGGGAACTGCCTGATGAAGCAACATGCCAAGGCCATCGACCACGCGATTGCCCCGCGCTTTCGCAGCAACGAGAAGGTCTGTCATCAACGGCGTGTAGACGATGTCTGTGACCACCGCCGTTGAGGGAAGGAGGTTCAGTTCGATTTCCAAGGGGCGCTGCCCCGCCATGCCTAGCGCGGTTGTATTCACAAGAAGATCACAGCCTTCCAGAGCTTTTGAACGACTTTCCCACAGTTCGCAGCGGACCGGTTCGCCAAAATGGCTTTGTAATCCTTCAGCTTTTTCCAGCGTTCGGTTCAGCAAGAGGATCTCTTGATAACCTCGGTGTTGCAAAGCCCACAGGATTGCACGGGCGGCACCACCAGCACCCAGAACAACGGCTTTGCCCTTGCGTTCATCCCACCCCGGCGCGCGCTGGTCCAGATTTCCGAGAAAACCAAGGGCATCGGTGTTGGAGCCGTTCAGGCGTCCCTCATCATCTAGCCAGAGCGTGTTGACGGCACCGATCTGCCTTGCCGCATCATCAAGGATTTCTGCCGCCTCAAGCGCGGTTTCCTTGTTCGGAATGGTGACGTTGACGCCGACCAGTCCGTTTTCCTTCAAATTTTGAAGGAAGGAGAGGGCATTTTCTGGAGGCAAATCAACACGCCCATATTCGCCTTCAATGCCATAGGTCTTCAGCCAGAAGCCGTGAATAAGGGGGGAACGCGAATGTTTGATCGGATGCCCGGTGACTGCAGCCTTCCTCATTTCAAGAGGCTTCCCTGTTCGCGCAGGAAATTGAGTACCGGCAGCAAAGGCAGGCCGAGGACAGTGAAGTAATCGCCGTCGATGCGGTTAAAAAGCTGAACGCCGAGGGACTCCAACTGATAGGCGCCAACGCTCGACAGGATTGGTTCGCCTGCGCGGGCGATGTAGTCATCCAAGAAAGCGTCTGAAAGGTGTCGAACGCTCAAGGTGGCAGTGGACAGGTCCTCCCAGACAACTTCTCCATCTCGAGAGATGCAAACGGCAGAATGGAGGCTGTGGCTCTTGCCCGAGAACGCGGCAAGCTGTGCCCGGGCCGCATCAAGATCAGCTGGTTTTGTCAGGCGCTTTCCTTCAAAGTCCAGGATCTGGTCTGCCCCGATGACAAGAGCGCCGGGACGGCGAGAAGAAACCTCACAGGATTTTGCACGTGCCAGTTCTACAGCGATCTGCGTTGGTGAAGCACCGCTTTCCAGCATGGGTTCTTCAAGGGCGCGTTCATCAACCTTTGCCGGGTCAACATCAAAGGAAAGGCCGGCGTTTTTCAAAAGCGTGGCACGCACCGCACTGCCGCTCGCGAGGATCAAATCGGTCATCTGTCACCTGAGGTTTGGCTCAATGGGTCTTCGGTTTTTCCTTAGATAGCGATCAGGGCGCATAATGTCGATCATGACCTTTGTGCTCGCGCAGCAAGCTCATGATTTCAGCGGCAGTTTCTTCAATGGAACGGCGCGTGACATCAATCAGCGGCCAGCCTTGCTCCTTACACAGTTTCTTGGCGCGAATGATTTCCTGAGCTATGAGTTTCCTGTCGATATAGCTGTCATCATCCGTTGAAGAAATTGTGGAGAGAACTCTGTTTTGGCGGATGTCGCGAATGCGCTCCGCGCTGGCTGTAAGCCCGACAACCAGCGGTTTTCTCAGCTTCATGAGCTGCCGTGGCGGCTTTATTTCGGGAACGAGAGGAACATTCGCAGCCTTGATGCCTCTGTTTGCGAGATAAATGCAGGTAGGGGTCTTTGAAGTGCGGCTGACACCCACAAGAACCACGTCCGCCAGCTCCAGATCCTCTTTGATCTGACCATCGTCGTGCAGCATGGTGTAATTCAGCGCTTCCATTCGCTCGAAATATTCCTCGTCCAGCGCGTGTTGGCCGCCAACGCGTGGAGAAATGTCCACGTTGAGGAAAGAGCTGAAGACGTTATGGACCGGCCGCAGGACATTTACGCAAGGCGTGCCAATTCTCTGGCAGGCCCGCTCCAACTGGTCGGCGAATTTGGGCTCCACCAAGGTGTAAAGCACGATGCCGGGAGCACTCTCTATTTCGGAAATGACACGATCGAGCTGCCGTTCCTGCCGAATGAGCGGATAAACGTGCTCAATCGGCCTGGTGTTTTCAAACTGGGCGGTCACAGCGCGGACAACAGTCATCAAAGTTTCGCCTGTTGAATCCGAAATCATGTGTAAATGAAACACGTTAGCCTGGTTTCCCATATTGTAATCCCCACGGTCGTGAATGACTCTAGGATAACTCGCCCATTCGTTGAGTCGGCATGAAATTCATACCCGCAAAGCAAAATCGATCAACAGATGGAAATTCGTGGAACATCTCTCACGAAATGATCTTGGAACTCTGGATTGCACAACGAGCTCTTCACGTATTCACAGGATTCAAAAAAAATAATTCCTCGGTTATTCAGGGTAGGCCATTTTTCAAGCTATTGAAATTTCAAATTTTTCTCCCTTATTGACTCCATGGCAAACTTTTCCACGGACCTCGCGGTTCTGATTGTTCTTTCTCGATTGAGCTCTGGGTGAATTGTGGATGTGGTTTGATCCTTGTAATTCACTCCCTAATAGAAAAAACAGAGTCCTCATAAATGAGGATTCTATTAGAACTGGACTTGGATAAGGGTAAGGCGATGAAAGCTCAGGACAGGGCGCTCGTAAGAGTGTTGAACGGCGAAAAACTCGAACGACCGCCCATTTGGATGATGCGACAGGCAGGACGGTACCTGCCGGAGTACAGAGCAGAGCGGGCCAAGGCACCAAACTTTCTCGATTTTTGCTACAATCCGGACCTGGCCACCGAAGTCACTCTCCAGCCGATCCGCCGTTTTGGCTTTGATGCAGCCATTCTGTTTTCCGACATCTTCGTTGTGCCAGATGGCTTAGGCTATCCAGTTCGCTTTGAAGAGGGACGTGGTCCTGTTCTGGAACCCTTGTCAGCAGAGCTGGTGAACAAGCTCGATCAAGCGCGCACCATGAAGCACCTTGAGCCGGTCATAGAGACCGTTTCACGCCTGCGTGCTGAGCTGCCTACGGAAACAACCCTGTTGGGCTTCTGTGGCGCTCCCTGGACCGTTGCCTGCTATTCCGTGGCCGGTCATACCACCCAGGACCAAACGGCCGCCAGAATAGGCTCCTACACCGATCCGGTTCTCCTGCAGTCCTTCATCGATCATTTGGTGGAGGCTTCTGCGACATACCTGATTGCCCAACACGACGCGGGCGCGGATGCACTGCAGATTTTTGACACCTGGGCGGGCGTTCTCGACGATCTTGGCTTTGAGCGCTGGTCTATCGCGCCAACCAAGGCCCTGATTGCAAAAGTGAAGGCTGAACGCCCTGAAGCCAAGATCATCGGTTTTCCAAAGGCCTCAGCAGCACGGCTGCATCGTTTCGCCGATGAAACCGGCGTTGATGCGCTTGGTCTAGACTGGAGCGTGCCGGCAGATGTTGCACAGGCTCTTCAACAGAAGCTTCCTGTACAAGGCAACCTGGATCCAATGCGTCTGGTTGCTGGTGGGCTTGCGCTTGATGAAGGGATTGACTATGTGCTCGATACCTTCAAAAACGGACCACATATCTTCAATCTGGGTCATGGCGTTACACCTCAAACAAATCCGGATCATGTTGCTCACATGGTCAAACGGGTGCAGGGCCGCGACTAATCACAGTTGTTAGGGGCCTCTCACCATGGCTGATCTTTATCTTTGGATGAAGACGCTGCATATCGTTTCGGTTATCGCGTGGATGGCCGGACTGTTTTATCTGCCGCGCCTGTTTGTCTATCACACGGGCGCGGAGGTTGGCTCTGAAATGAGTGAGACCTTCAAGGTGATGGAACGGCGGTTGCTCAAGGCAATCATGGGGCCTGCTATGCATGCTTCATGGGTATTTGGTTTGATCACCGTCTACCTGCTTCATGCCTACCTCGACCTGTGGTTCCTGCTGAAACTATCATTAGTTCTACTAATGACCGTATTTCACGTGAGATTAAGTTGGCATGTTCGTCGTTTTGCTGAGGACAATAATAAGCATTCCGAGCGTTATTTCAGGATTATCAACGAGGTACCGACAGTTCTAATGATAGGAATTGTGATCCTCGTAATTTTTAAACCTTAGAGTTGTTTCAGTTTCACACCAAATCTCAGATATTTCTGAGTTCTTCGTGATTATTAGGCCTTGAAGGAAGGCCTAATTGCCGCTATGTTCGATCCAACTTCAATCAGAGCAGTTTGGTAATCAAGCCTCAAAGGGAGGTCGCCGCAGTTTTCCGCGGTCCTGCCATTCTGTTTATTCCCCACCCATTAAAGTGTTCATTCGTTCTTGAGACTTCTCATCAAGCACAGAACCATTAGAGAAAACGACCCCAGTTGATGCGGGAAATGAAACTCAAAGATCTCAAATCTAAAACACCGACCGAACTTCTCACATTTGCTGAGGAGCATGAGGTCGAAAACGCAAGCACCCTTCGTAAGCAGGAGCTGCTGTTCGCAATTCTCAAGCGTCTTGCTGAGCAGGACATTGATATTGTGGGCGAGGGTGTTGTTGAAGTCCTTCAGGACGGTTTTGGCTTTCTGCGCTCTCCGGACGCAAACTACCTGCCGGGCCCGGATGACATCTACGTCTCTCCTTCGCAGATCCGACGATTTTCTCTTCGAACCGGTGATACCGTCGAAGGTCAGATCCGAAGCCCGAAGGACGGCGAGCGCTACTTCGCTCTTCTCAAGGTCAACAAAATCAATTTTGAAGACCCAGACAAGGCCCGTCACAAAGTTCATTTCGATAACCTGACGCCTCTTTATCCTGAGGATCGGTTCAACCTCGAAATTGAAAACCCAACGAAGAAAGACTTGTCAGCGCGAGTAATTGATCTCGTCGCACCGTTGGGTAAAGGCCAGCGCGCCCTGATCACCGCGCCGCCACGTACTGGTAAGACTGTTTTCCTTCAAAACATTGCCCAGTCCATCACCACAAATCATCCTGAGTGCTATCTGATCGTCCTTCTCATTGATGAACGTCCAGAAGAAGTGACAGACATGCAGCGCACCGTGAACGGGGAAGTGGTTTCTTCCACGTTTGACGAACCTGCCGCGCGCCACGTTCAGGTGGCTGAGATGGTGATTGAAAAGGCCAAGCGGCTCGTTGAACACGGCCGCGATGTTGTGATCCTGCTGGATTCCATCACACGACTGGGCCGCGCTTACAACACGGTAGTTCCTTCCTCCGGTAAGGTTCTGACGGGTGGTGTGGATGCAAACGCTCTGCAGCGTCCAAAGCGCTTCTTCGGTGCTGCCCGTAACATTGAAGAGGGTGGCTCGCTCACCATCATCGCAACGGCGCTGATTGATACCGGCAGCCGCATGGATGAAGTGATCTTCGAAGAATTCAAGGGCACAGGTAACTCCGAAATCATCCTGGATCGCAAGATCTCCGACAAGCGTGTATTCCCAGCCGTTGATATTCAGCGTTCTGGTACCCGTAAGGAAGAGCTGCTGGTTCCAGCGGACAAGCTGAAGAAGACCTTTGTTCTGCGCCGTATCCTCAACCCTATGGGTACAGTGGATGCAGCGGAGTTCCTGATGGACAAGCTGAGGCAGACCAAGTCCAACGAAGAGTTCTTCGATTCAATGAACACGTAGGCTTTGTACTGCGATCACGTGAAACAGGCCGGTCTCAGAAAATGAGGCCGGCTTTTTTGTTGGTGTACTAATGGGGAGGAGGGGGCAATGCCCATTCAATTGAAAAGTCCTGTCATTGAGACAGAGCGTTTGATCCTGAGGCCGTGGAAGCAGGAGGACCGAGAACACTACTTCACCTTGAGTAGCGATGCAGACGTGATGGCGTACTTTCCAAATGCGCAAATGCAAGAAGAAGCTGATGCGGTTTTTGCGCGTATCTTCGCGCGGCAGGAAGAGGTTGGGCAATGCTTCCCGGTGGTGGAAGAAAAGACCACAGGCGCGTTTCTTGGCTTTTGCGGTCTGAGTGTTCCACGTGGTGATTTGGGCTTGCCCGTGTGGCCTACCGTTGAAATCGGCTGGCGCCTACACAAGGCCCATTGGGGCAAGGGCATCACCCTGGAAGCTGCAAAGGCTTGGCTCGAGTTTGCCTTCCATGAGCTGAAACTGGAAGAAGTGATTGCCTACACGGCACACAACAACATGAAGTCTCGTCGCGTGATGGAGAAACTCGGCATGTCCCGTAATCCAGCCGAGGATTTTCGCATCACCAGTTTGGATCGAGATCATCGCCTGAACCCTCACGTTCTTTACCGGCTTTCGGCTGAGGTTTGGCGGGAAGATTGATTTCTCAGGAAATCTTGTTTCACGTGAATCCTGATTGCGATGGTAAGTTTCACGTGAATCCTCCAAATTTGGAGAGGGGAGCAGGGGCTTTTTATGGCTCTGCTCTTTGTTTTTCGGGAACATTCAGGAGATGCGCTGGATCTCTTCTTCAATGGCCTCAGCTGTGAAAAGAGGGACACTGCAACCGTTTTCAGAACAAATCAAAACCTGCGATGCGGCTGCATCGGGCTTGGTCGTGACAGTGGCGAACCAAGCGGGATCGCCACTTTTCCAAGCAACGGAAACCTGTTCTGTCTCTCTATCCGGAGAGAGGGTGATCTCTGCCTTTTTGAACCGTGTCCGGGTGTCGAGGGCATTGAGAAGGGCGGCGGTTCCGAAGATGTTTGCTCTGATCTCTCCGGTGAAGCTGGCGATCAGCTTGTCTGCGCGCTCGCGATAGGCCGCATCATCAGTCAGCATCCAGTATTCGACCAGCGCGTTAGCGGCGACCGCGTTATAGTTCGGGATGGCTTCATCCATCGCATGATAGGGCCGCACAAGAAGATCAGCAGCGCTTTCTGAGGTCATATAGTAGCCGCCTTGAGGGTGGGCATAGCGTGCATCCAATTGATCGAGAAGTGCCTTTGCTTTGCCAATCAGGGCGCTTTTCTTTTCCGGGTCATCCTCTATCCGAGCCAGAGCAAGGGCTGCACGGGCGAGGTGGGCATAGTCTCCCGCAAAGGCGGCTGGGCCCTTCACTCCTTTGCGAATGGAGTGGATCATGGAGCCGTCAGTCTCTCTCATGTGCGTTTCGATAAACTCGAAAATTCTGTGAGCTAAAGTCCTCAATTGGCTCTTCAACGATTCACGTGAAACAATTTGGTAACCATGTGCGAGGGCTGAGATCAGCATGGCATTCCAGTCGAGAAGCACCTTGTCATCTCTATGGGGACGGATCCGTTTTGCACGCTCCTCTAGCAGCAGAGCAAGACAGGCTGAGAGCTGACCTTCCTCTTCCTCCGTCAACGGGCGGGGCAGGGGGCGTGATCGGTTCAAAATGGTTGTGCCTTCCCAGTTGCCCTGTGGCTGAACATCATAGACAGCGCGGAACAGCTCGATGTTGTTCTCTGGGAGAAGGTTGGAGAGTTCCTCATCGGTCCAGACATAGAACTTGCCCTCAACGCCTTCGCTGTCTGCATCAAGCGCAGCTGAGACACCGCCTTCCGGCAGCACCATCTCACGCTCGATCCAGTCGACCGTTTCAGAAAGGCGGCGAATGAAGAGCGGATCCTGTGTGTGGCAATAGGCCCAGCACAGATGATCAATGTACTGGGCGTTGTCGTAGAGCATCTTTTCAAAGTGGGGGACGAGCCAGTTCTCATCGACCGAATAGCGGGCAAGGCCGCCGCCCACATGGTCGTAGATGCCGCCCTGGCTCATCATGCGCAGGCTTTCGGCATGAAGATCAATGAGGTCTTTGTTGTGCTCGCGATGGCCGGTTCTCAGAATGAGCTCCATGACAGAGGCTTGAGGGAACTTCGGCGCCCCACGCAAGCCGCCAAGCTCACGGTCTATCATTGAGGAAAGACGCTCTCCGGCTGCGCTGACAAGCCCCTGATCAACTGCGGAGGGTTGCTTGGGGCGCTCGTTCAGCACCATCAAAAGGGATTGCCGATTGGTCTCTACGGTGTCCTGATCATTGGCGAAAGTGTTGGCCACGGCGTTCAATACTTGCTTGAACGAGGGGCGTCCGTAGCGCGCTTCCTTTGGATAGTAGGTGCCGCCCCAAACGGGTTCTGCCTCTGATGTGAGGAACATGGTCAAAGGCCAGCCGCCTTGTTCGCCCAAGGCATGAAGGGCGCGCATGTAAACCAGATCCACGTCGGGGCGTTCTTCCCGGTCAACCTTGATATTGATGTAGAGATCGTTCATGAGCTCTGCGGTCTCATCGTCCTCAAAGCTCTCATGGGCCATCACATGGCACCAATGGCAGGCAGAGTAGCCGACAGAAAGAAGAATGGGCTTGCCCGTCCGCTTGGCTTCTGCCATTGCCTCAGAACCCCATTCCCACCAGTGTACAGGGTTATTTTTATGTTGAAGAAGGTAGGGGCTTGAAGCGTTTTTTAAGCGGTTCTCTGGCATAGCGAAAGCCTGTCCTGACACTGGTAGATGGCAATTGAAGTTCATAGTTCTAGGGTAATGACAGTCCGGGCGAGAACAAGGTTTTGGAAGAAGATAATATGAATAATTTGAGTGCTGGCCGCAGAGATACGATTTTCGCCTTGTCCAGTGGGGCTTTGCCATCCGGCGTTGCTGTCATTCGTCTTTCAGGACCACAGAGCCGGGATGCGTTGCGCCTCCTGATAAAAGGTAAATTTCCTGTTTCACGTGAATCATCACTTCGGAAACTTTATCACCCTGTGGATGGAAGCGTTCTCGATGAGGCCTTGGTGCTGTGGTTTGAAGGCCCAAACAGCTTTACTGGCGAGGACACTGTTGAGCTTCATTGCCACGGTGGTCGGGCTGTGGTCTCTGCCGTGCTGCGGGCGCTGTCAGAGATGGAGGGCCTTCGTCCGGCAGAGCAGGGGGAATACACCCGCCGCGCCTTTCATAATGGCAAGCTGGATCTCACAGAGGTAGAAGGCCTTGCGGACCTCATAGACGCGGAAACAGAGGCGCAGCGACGCCAGGCTCAGCGACAAATGTCCGGCGCGCTGGGTGAGCTTTACAACGGATGGCGCGAGAGCTTGATCCGAAGTCGCGCCTTTATCGAGGCGGAGCTGGATTTTGCTGATGAGGAGGATGTGCCGGACTCTGTCTCTGATGAAGTGTGGAGCAAGGTCAGCACCTTGAAAGCTGATATAGAAGCGCACCTGAGCGACGCAAGGCGAGGCGAACGCTTGCGAAGCGGTCTCGTGGTGGTTCTGCTCGGGCCGCCCAATGCGGGCAAGTCCAGTCTCATGAACAAGCTGGCGCGAAGAGATGTGGCGATTGTGACCCCTGAAGCTGGCACGACCCGCGATGTGTTGGAAGTACATCTGGATCTGGGCGGCTATCCTGTGACCCTGATAGATACCGCCGGACTGAGAGAAAATGCCGGTTTGGTTGAAAGGGAGGGGATTAAACGAGCGCTGGCTTCAGCCGAGAATGCGGACCTTATCCTATGGACGCAAGGCCTTGATGGCATCTCAGAACCCTTGCCAGAGCATTTGAAAGATGGTGCGGCAAAGGTCTGGATCGTGAAGACGAAGGCGGATCTGGCGGCAGGGGTGGACCCGGTTAAGGGAGAAAATTTACCTTTTGTTTACTCTAGTACTCACAGTGATGATGGCATGGATGCGCTTCTGGCGAAGCTGACAGCGTTCGCAGAAGAGAATATCGGCAATTTCGAAAACCCTCTGATCACCCGGGAGCGCTACCGCTCTCATTTAAGCTTGTGCGTTGAAGCGTTGGATCGCGCCATTGCTGGCGCGCATTTGCCGTTGGAACTGCGAAGCGAAGAGCTTCGCATGGCCGCAGAACAGCTCGGGCGCATCACTGGGCGCATCGATGTAGAAGATCTTCTGGACGTGATTTTTAGGGACTTCTGCATAGGTAAATGAGCGAGCCTGTTTCACGTGAAACCATCACATGTCAAGGCGCGTTGATTACCGTGGATAATTCAGTGGAGAATCTTGCCTGGTTAAATCAGTGTCACAGCACTGCGAATCGGCTGCATCAAAGCTTTGACCTTAGGCAACGGCTCATGTATTTATCCTCCAACTTGTTGCAAGTCCGAAGCATATAGAGAGCCGGTCAGAAATCAGCGCCGATCAAGCGAGCTGCACGATAAACCGAGCCAACTTTAGGAAGAGAAGAGTGACCACAGATACTCTGCGCTTTGACGTGATTGTCATTGGCGGTGGCCACGCTGGTTGTGAAGCCGCGGCCGCTGCAGCCCGCACAGGCGCCAGGACCGCTCTGGTGACCCACCGGTTCGACACCATCGGTGTGATGTCCTGCAATCCTGCTATTGGCGGTCTGGGGAAGGGCCATCTGGTACGCGAGATTGACGCTCTTGATGGCCTGATGGGGCGTGTTGCTGATGCTGCGGGCATCCAGTTTCGTATGCTGAACCGACGCAAGGGGCCAGCAGTGCAGGGGCCGCGCGCTCAGGCGGACCGCAAGCTTTATCGTGAAGCCATGCAGCGCGAGATCTCTGCGATTGAGAATCTTGAAGTGGTTGAAGGGGAGGCGGATACGCTGATCCTGGACAGCGGCGTGTTGCAAGGCATCTTGATGGCGGATGGGCGGCGGCTGGAAGCCTGCGCGGTGGTTCTTACCACCGGTACTTTCTTGCGCGGCATGATTCACGTGGGGTTGGAGAAAACGCCAGCCGGACGTGATGGTGAAAAACCAGCCTTGGGCCTGTCTGCTTCGTTGGAAGCAATCGGCCTGCGTCTTGGACGCCTTAAAACGGGTACTCCAGCGCGCCTCGACGGTCGCACCATAGACTGGGACCAGTTGGTGGAGCAGCCGGGTGATGAGGCTCCTGAGCCATTCTCCACGCTGACGGAGAAGATTACAGTTCCGCAGGTTTCCTGCTACATCACCCGCACGACCATGGAAACCCACGACATCATTCGCGCGAACCTAGATCGCTCGGCCATGTATTCCGGTGAGATCAAGGGAAGGGGGCCACGCTACTGTCCTTCGATTGAAGACAAGGTGGTGCGTTTCGGCGATCGGGATGGCCATCAGGTATTCCTTGAGCCCGAAGGCCTTGATGATCATACAGTTTATCCAAACGGCATTTCTACTTCTCTTCCCGTGGACGCCCAGCTTGCGTTCCTGAAGACAATTCCCGGCCTTGAAAAGGTTGAGGTGATCAAGCCCGGTTACGCCATCGAGTACGATCATATTGACCCAACTGAGCTGCGTCCGACACTGGAAGTGAAGAAGCAGAAAGGGCTGTTTCTCGCTGGTCAGATCAACGGGACGACGGGCTATGAGGAAGCAGGTGCCCAAGGGCTGTTGGCAGGCCTGAACGCGGCGCGGCTGGCGAAGGGTGAGGAGCCAATCATTGTTGGCCGTGCTGATGCCTATATCGGCGTAATGGTTGATGATCTGGTGACCCGCGGCGTGACAGAGCCTTACCGTATGTTCACTTCGCGGGCGGAGTATCGCTTGTCCCTGCGCGCGGACAATGCCGACCAGCGGTTAACCCCTTTGGGGCTTGAATGGGGATGCGTTGGTGAGGTGCGACGCGATGCGTTTGCGACCAAAAAGGCTGCGCTGGACGAAGTGACAGCCTTGATGAAATCCCTCGTGATTTCACCCAATGAAGGGCGCAAGTATGGCCTGCCGATAAATCAGGATGGGGTCAAGCGCAGTGCCTTTGACCTGTTGGCCTATCCGAACATTACATTGGACATGCTGCTGGATGTTTTCGAGGAGCTGAAAAGCGTTGATCGGGCAATTGCAGATCAGGTAGCGATTGATGCCATGTACGCTGTTTACCTCGAACGCCAGTCTGCGGATATCGAAGCGCTGAGGAAAGACGAAGCGCTGAGCATTCCTGCGGATCTAGATTACAGCGCCATGGCGGGTCTATCTAATGAAGTTAGACAAAAGTTGGAGGCGGTGCGGCCAAGTACGATAGGGCAGGCATCGCGAGTGGATGGGGTGACCCCTGCAGCGTTAACCTTGTTGCTAGGGCATGTGCGCCGTAATGGCTTGCGCGCGGCACAAACTGGATAGTCTCGTGGCAATTGAAACAGACAAAGAACAAATTAAGGCAGTGCAGGCGATGTATCCGGATGTTTCACATGAAACATTCGAGCGCCTGTCCATTTACGTTGATTTGGTTCGAAAATGGCAGCCGGCACAGAACCTGATCGCGCCAAAGACAATGGATGAAATCTGGCTGCGCCATGTGGCCGATTCGATTCAGATCCAAAAGGCGCTACCGGAAGCCCGCCGCTGGATGGACTTTGGCAGCGGGGCAGGATTCCCCGGTCTTGTGACAGCAATATTGCTGGCAGATGAGCCGGATGCAGTTGTCCACCTCGTGGAGAGCAATCAACGCAAGGCGGCGTTCCTGCGCACGGTGGCGCGGGAGACGGGTAGCACTGTTAAGGTTCATGCCGGAAGAATCGAAGCCGTTACAAAGGGATGGACCGATCCCATTGATGGTGTTTCAGCGCGTGCCCTGGCTAATTTGCTGGTTTTATGCGGGTTTTCTGCCAGTTTGATTCAACAGGGTGCTACCGCTGTTTTCCACAAAGGGCAAGATTTTCAGAGGGAGATTGAAGAAGCTTCTCACGAGTGGACCCTAGATCTGGTAGAACAGAGAAGTCGAGTAGATCCGCTAAGTCGCGTTCTGATTATTCGGGGTATAGAACCTGCGACGGCTGGACGGGGACCTGTCTCATGAATTTATTGCCTCAATCACCGCGGGTTTTGACGCTTGCCAACCAGAAGGGCGGCGTTGGGAAAACCACCACAGCCATCAATTTGGGCACGGCTTTGGCCGCCATTGGTGAGCGTGTGCTGGTTATCGACCTGGATCCGCAGGGGAATGCGTCCACGGGTCTGGGCATTGACCGGCAATCCCGTGAGTACTCTACCTATGATGTTTTATGTGGCGATTGCTCGCTTCAGGAGGCGCTTCAGGAAACAGCTGTGCCGCGCCTTTGGATCGCGCCATCGACCATGGATCTGTTGGGTGTGGAGCTGGAGATATCTTCTGCGTCTGACAGAGCGTTTCGGTTGCGAAACGCAATTAACGGTCTTGCCAAGATGGCAGAGCAGGGACGGGCGCAAGGGTTCTCTTACGTGCTGGTGGATTGTCCGCCATCCCTGAACTTGCTCACCATCAATGCGCTGAGCGCTTCGCACTCCATTCTGGTGCCGCTGCAATGCGAGTTTTTCGCGTTGGAGGGGTTGAGCCAGTTGCTGAGTACGGTGGAACAGGTCAAGCAGACACTCAACGCGGAGCTGAGCATCCACGGCATTGTTTTGACCATGTATGACAGCCGAAACAACCTTTCCAGTCAGGTTGTTCAGGACGTTCGGGAGACAATGGGTGACGCGGTGTATGAAACCGTGATCCCGCGCAACGTGCGTGTTTCCGAAGCTCCGTCCTATGGCAAACCCGCGCTGCTCTACGATTTGAAGTGCTCTGGGTCTCAGGCGTATCTGCGTCTGGCCTCTGAGATCATTCAGCGTGAGCGGGATATGCGTATGGCAGCGGCCTGAGCCTGAGGGCAACAAGGCAGCTGCAGGTTTCGTTAAAAAATTAATGCGTAGTTTGCAAGGGCTGCGCAAAACAGGGGCGTTTGCGCGGCGCTTCGCCCCTACTGGCATCAATTAGGTGAAGAAGAATGGCTAAGTCTGAAGAAGGCGGTCGGAGCAACAAGCGTTTGGGGCGTGGTCTTGCGGCTTTGATTGGGGATGTAAACATCGAAACCGCAAGCCCTTCAGAACGGCCACGGGATGTGCGCAAGGTTCCGATTGAGAACATGCGCCCAAACCCGCGCAATCCGCGCAAATCCTTTGTCGAAGAAGACCTCAGCAGCCTTTCTGAATCGATCCGCGAAAAGGGTATCGTTCAACCAATTCTGGTGCGTCCTCAGCCGAATGTTCCCGGCCACTACGAAATCATTGCTGGTGAGCGCCGCTGGCGTGCCGCGCAGCGCGTGGGTTTGCATGATGCACCGGTGGTGGTTCGCGATGTGACGGATCAGGAAGCACTTGAGCTTGCGATCATTGAAAATGTTCAGCGTGCGGACCTGAACCCGATCGAAGAAGCATTGGGTTATGACCAGCTCATCGAAGAGTTTTCCTACAGCCAGGTAGAGCTTTCAAAGGTGATCGGCAAAAGCCGTAGCCACGTTGCAAATACCTTGCGCCTTCTGAAACTACCGAACTCAGTCAAGGATTATCTGGCGGAAGGTCTTTTGACCGCCGGGCACGCGCGCGCGCTGATCACTGCAGAGGATCCTGCGGCGCTGGCTGATCTCATTGTCGAGAAGGGCCTGACGGTTCGTGATGCGGAACGCCTCGCTCAGGATCCGTCTTTGTTCGAAAAGAAAGATAAGGCGCCTAAGCCAGAAAAAGATGCAGATACCAAGGCTTTGGAAAAGCGCCTTGCTGATGGTCTGGGTCTGAAAGTGGCGATTGCTCACAAGCCTGAGAAGGGCGCTGGAGAGCTGAAGATCAAGTATGCATCGTTGGAGCAGCTTGATGAGGTTTGTCGCCTGCTGGGCATTGAAAACTGATTTAAACGCTATCTCTTAGCTTTAGGAAGCCGGTCTGTTTCACAGGTCGGCTTTTTTGTTTGCTCCCGCATCTAGCTACTCAGCCCAAATATGTTTCGACTTCGAAACGAAGAAGGAAGGCGGTCGCGGCTTTGATTTAGATAAGCCTTAGCGATTGGCGCGATTGGCGTATTGGCCAATCATCAGGAGGGCGTGAGAGAGAATGGCGGGGCCCAGAACCGGATTCAAACGCGCTGCTTTTACCGTATCATTGAGACGCACCAGCGCGCGTTCAAGCTGCTCGGCAGGCCAGATCTCCACCTGACGGACCATTTTGGATTTGCGTTTCCAGAAAACGGGAGGACGTAATCCCCCCACCACATCTTCGGCGCTGCGGCGTTTCATCACCTCCAGCTTGCAAAGATGCAGGGTCTGAAAATGGCGCAGGGCTTGAGAGGCGATAACGCCTGCATCCATACCGCCCGCTTCTAAGCGCTCCAGGCCCTGGTCCAGTGTTTTCAGTTGACCTAACGCAGCGGCATCAATCAGTTCGTCCATAACGAAGGCGGACGCGTCGCCAATGATCTCTTCAACATGGCGGCTTTCAATGCGCTGGTCTTCCATCGCATAAAGGCACAGCTTCTGGAGTTCACCACGGCTTGCCCGTCTATCGGCCCCCAGAAGGCTTTTGAGCGCCATTTTTGCTTCGCGGCTGATGGTGAGGCCTGCGTTGCGCGTTTCCTCGTCAATAAGCCTGTCAACGTCTCTGTCGGTATCTGGAAAACAGGGCAGAGCGACAGCAAGCTTGTCGCTTTCAAACTTCTTGCGCAGCGGCGCGGTCTTTTTCAGATCACCCGCTTCGATCACGATGAAAGAGGGCTGATCGGGATTCTTGAGAAGCAGCTCGACGGCCGGAACAATATTCTTCGAGCTGCCGTCCTTCACCCATATGGTTCGGCGCCCGCCAAACATGGGGATCGTGAGCGCCTCATCAATCAAACGATTTGGATCGTTGCTGATATCGGAGCCGTCCAGTTTGACCTGAGAGAACGGATCGTCGTTCTCTCCGGCCACCTGTTTGATCAGCTGACCCGCGCGTTCACTGACAAGGCCGGTGTCTGGTCCATAGACAAGCACAAGAGACACGGATTCTGGCGGTTTGGCGACAAACCGATCGACTTCCTGTGCTTTAAGCGCGACCATAACCGACCTGTCCGTTAAATTTGGCTGGCAAAGTAACCAGCCAGACGGGCCTGAATGTCCGCTGCCACCACCTTGGCCGCACGGTCTTCTGCATCGCGTTCCGCACGCAGGTTGGCAAAACGCTGGCTGGAGAAGTCATAGGATGCAGAGGCGAAGGAGCGGCCCGTGTAGAGCGTCTTTTCGTTTGCTGCATCTGACAGGATGAAGCTGGCATTCAAGGTCAGATTATAAGCGGAAGGCACGTCTGCCAGTTCTTCAACGCCGACTTCGCTCTCGATTTTGTTGACGAGGATCTTGATGCGATACTGGGTAGGCAGACCATCGCCGCCGCGGCGCAGGTTGAACAGCAGTTCATTGCGCAGGAACTGGTTGACGCGTGAAAGGCTTTCACCGCCGATGTCCGCCACTTCCACGTCAATTGATGCCAGCTGCTGTTGAACGGATGTCTCGACCTCTTGACCGTCCGCAGTAAGTGTCACGGCTTTTACGCCATACAGCGGACGAACCTGACAGCCAGCAAGCAAAAGAGCACTTGCAACAACGGCAACACCGCCGAGCAGGGCCCGGCGGTTTGCAAAGGCAGTCTGCGCCTTTAGATCAAACAACGACATTCACGATCCTCTGGGGTACCACAATGACTTTGCGCGGGGCTTTGCCCTCAAGTGCCCGCTGCACAACCTCGTGTGCCAGAGTAGCCGCTTCGACCTCCTCTTTGGAAGAGTCTCTTGCAATTGTTAAGTCACCTTTTTTCTTGCCGTTGATCTGGATCGGCAAGGTGATGGTGTCTTCAACAAGCAGGTCTTCCTCCAGATTTGGCCAGCTGCCTTGGGAAACCAGAGTGGTGTTGCCCAGAACGGCCCAGCATTCCTCAGCAAGGTGCGGCGTGATCGGCGCCATCATATGCAGAAGGTACTCGGCGCTTTCACGCAGGGCGAACACCATGTCTTCACCGGAGAGATCGCTCTGGGATGCCTTGCTGATGGCGTTGAGGAACTCATAGATCTTCGCTACAGCGCGGTTGAAGCCCAGTGAATCGAAGTCTTTTTGAACACCGGCAAGCGTCTTGTGTGTTGTGCGGCGCAGGGCCAGCGCATCATCACCGAAGGTGCCAGGCTTGGTGGCAACTGCCTCTGTTTTTTCTGCGATGTCGTTGATCACGCGCCATACGCGTTGAACGTGGCGCCATGCGCCGAGAACACCGTCCTCGGTCCAAATGATGTCGCGCTCTGGCGGGCTGTCGGACAGAACGAACCAACGGGCAGTATCAGCGCCATAGGTGTCGATGATGTCGGTCGGATCAACCACGTTCTTCTTGGACTTGGACATCTTCTCGACAGAGCCGATCAGAACGTCTTCGCCGGTTTCAAGAAGCGTTGCCTTGCGGCCGCTTTCCAGCTCTTCAATCTTGATGTCAGCCGGGGAAACCCAGCGGCCATCCGAGGAGGCCTTGTAGGTTTCGTGGTTCACCATGCCCTGAGTAAAGAGGCCCTTGAACGGCTCTTTCAGGTCCAGATGCTTGGTGATCTGCATGGCACGGGTGAAGAAGCGGGAGTAGAGCAGGTGCAGGATCGCGTGCTCAATGCCGCCAATATACTGGTCCACCGGCAGCCATGCGTTTGCGGCGGCTGGATCGGTCGGATTGCTGTTTTTAGGATCGGTGAAACGCGCGAAGTACCAGGAAGAATCCACGAAGGTGTCCATGGTGTCGGTTTCGCGCTTGGCGTCCTTGCCACAGCAGGGGCACTTCACATCACGCCAAGTAGGGTGACGGTCCAATGGGTTACCTGGACGGTCAAACGTTACGTCTTCCGGCAGGGTGATTGGCAGGCTATCAACAGGCGCTGGCTGAGGGCCGCAATCATCACAGTGAATGACGGGGATCGGGCAGCCCCAATAGCGCTGGCGGGAGATGCCCCAGTCACGCAAACGATAGTTGATCTCGCGGGTGCCCTGAGGCTTGTCGCCAACCTTCTGCGCTTCCAGCTTTTCAGCAACAGCGTTTTTCGCATCAGAAATGCTGAGGCCGTTCAGGAAGTCAGAGTTAAAGATGCTGCCTTCACCTGTGTAAGCTTCATCTGCGACTTCGAACGTATTCGGGTCTTCGCCCTCAGGCAGAACCACAGCCTTGGCCGGCAGACCGTACTTGCGTGCAAAATCAAGGTCGCGTTGGTCATGAGCCGGGCACGCGAAAATCGCGCCAGTGCCGTAGTCCATGAGGATGAAGTTAGCCACGTAGACCGGCAGCTCCCAGCTTGGATCAAGCGGGTGCTTTACGCGCAGGCCGGTGTCAAAACCCAGCTTGTCTGCGGTCTCAATGGCTTCTTCCGTTGTTCCGATCCGGCGGCACTCAGCAATGAAGGCCTGAAGCTCTTCATTGTCTTCTGACAGCTTCTGCGTGATCGGATGATCCGGAGAAAGGCCCATGAAAGACGCGCCAAACAAGGTGTCCGGGCGGGTGGTGAATATCTCCAGTGCGGTATCGCCGGTCGGCGCAGCCTCTGTGAACTCGAAGAAAACCTTCAGGCCTTCAGAACGGCCAATCCAGTTCTTCTGCATAAGGCGTACTTTTTCCGGCCAGCGGTCAAGGGTGTCCAGACTGTCCAGGAGATCCTCGGAGAACTCGGAGATCTTGAAGAACCACTGGGTCAGCTCTTTCTGTTCGACAGTGGCACCAGAGCGCCATCCCTTGCCGTCGATCACCTGTTCGTTTGCCAGAACGGTCATGTCGACCGGGTCCCAGTTCACCTTGGCGTTCTTTCGGTAGATCAGACCGGCATTGAGAAAATCGATGAAAAGCCGCTGCTGTTGAGCGTAGTAGTCCTCATCACAAGTGGCGAACTCACGGCTCCAGTCCAGAGACAGACCCATGGATTTCAGCTGGCCACGCATGGTGGCGATGTTGTCATAGGTCCAGCCCTTTGGATGGACCTTCTTCTCCATTGCCGCGTTTTCCGCTGGCATGCCAAACGCATCCCACCCCATTGGGTGCAGCACGTTGAACCCGGTTGCGCGCTTGAAACGAGCTACCACATCCCCCATCGCGTAGTTGCGCACATGGCCCATGTGGATGCGGCCGGAGGGGTAGGGAAACATTTCGAGTACGTAGTACTTGTCCCGCGGATCATCGTTGTCCGTGGTGAAAACTTCCTGCTCTTCCCACTTCTTTTGCCAGCGCGCTTCCGTATCGCGCGCGTTGTATCGCTCCGTAGCCATCTATTCCGCCGTATGTTTGCCGTACCCGAAGGGCATTCAAATTCGATTGACCGGACTGTCACCAGAAATTGGTAGTCTGGTCAAGCTTCTGACTGCGGAAAAAACATCAATTGCCAGCGACAAAAGCTTCAGTAGTCGGTATTCATGGATAACCGACGCCAATCACTGTCGCTTCTCATCTGGAAGCGGTTCTAAACCCATTGGAAAAAATCAGAGGATCAAAATGAGCATGGAAGCCGAAACCCGTCTGAACTCGGTACGCGAGGCGATTGCCAAAGCGGAAAAGGACGCGGGCCGCGAGGCAGGGTCCGTGACTCTCATTGCTGTGTCGAAAACATTTGATGCGGACCACATTCGCCCGGTTCTCAGCGCCGGTCAGCGCGTCTTTGGCGAGAACAAGGTTCAAGAGGCCATGAAAAAGTGGCCTGAACTGCGCGATGAGTTTGACGGCGTGGAGCTGCACCTGATTGGCCCGTTGCAATCCAACAAGGCGAAAGAGGCGGTTCAGACCTTCGACGTCATTCACAGCGTGGACCGCGACAAGATTGCCAAGGCCTTGAAAGCCGAAATGGAAAAGCAGGGGAAGCACCCACGGCTTTACATTCAGGTGAACACGGGTGAAGAAGACCAAAAAGCAGGTATTGCGCCGCAAGATGCGGATGCTTTCATTGCCAAGTGCCGCGATGAATACGGTCTTACCATCGAAGGCCTGATGTGTATTCCACCCGTCGACGAAGCACCGGGCATGCATTTTGCGCTGCTTGAGAAGATTGCCCGGCGCAATGGCCTCGACAAGCTCTCCATGGGCATGTCCGCAGACTATGAGATTGCCGTCAAGCACTTGGCTACCCATGTGCGTGTGGGATCAGCCATCTTTGGCGAACGGGATTATTCGCATACCGCCTAACTCACACCCAGAGACTTCAGCCAGTCAAGAATATCCTTGGTGACGCTGTCGTTGTTCTGAGGGCTTACAATATCTCCGGCGTTCACGTGGAATTCGGGATCGCCGGAGGTCTCAACAAGGATGCGCTCCTTGGTTCCACCCCACAAATCGTAGGCCTCGTTGGTCTTTAGAGGATCTACTGTTTTGTCCTTCTCGCTGTAAATGAACAGGGTCGGGATGGTGTTTGTTGAGGGGTCCAGACGTTTGACCGCATCAACACTTGCAGCCATCGGAATGAGTGCTACAGAGGGGTAGGACAGTGTCCAGGCATAGTCTTCTTCCGGCGTTGCACCTGCGGAGCTGCCATAGGTCTGCCCCAGCAACATGGGCACGTAGTATTCGGCATAGGGCGCAGCCAGAAGGAATGCGCCGAAGGCATTGGGGCCGAAGTTCGGTGAAAACAGCACCACCGCCTCTGTGCGTTCCATGATCGGGCTTTGTGAAAGAGCGCCCCAAGCGGCCAGTGAACCACCTGTGGAGGTGGCTATCACGATCGTTTTGTTTCCGATACGACTGGCAATTTCCAAGGCTTCAGCGAGATCGTTCAGCCATGCTGGCAGGGATGACTCTGCCATGGCCGCGCTGCTGCGGCCGTGCCCGGTAAGACGTGTGTAATAAAGATTGGCGCGCAAGGTATCGGCTACCCGGTCTGGAACGGGGCGGATTTCCTCCTTGCTTGCAGAGAATCCGTGGATGTAAACGACGGCGTACTCTGTCTTTTCTTTCGTTTCCGGGTTGGCCCAGATTACCTGTTTCTCCAGCCCCTCGCGCATGTCGTTAAACTTGCTCTCTTCTTCTGCAAGATATGCGTCAATGTCCTCGCCAATGCTGCCGGGATCAAACGTTATCTGTGTATCATCAGAGGCGCGCGGGCCGAAAAAGAAGAGTGCAACCAATGCAATAGCCACAATTGCGATGAAAACGAAAAGATTGCGCATGATAAAGCCCTCGGTGTCCGCCGTGCAACCTTAAGCATATATGCTTATTTCACCAAGACCGTAGACTTGGAGATCCGACTTTCGCGGGGCGAAATTAGGGGAGAAAGCCTCGTTTTCCTTCGTGTTCTGTTCTGAAATGCCGCTTGACTCCCTTGGCCCGTTCGACTAAACCACCCTGAACTCCAGACTTGGATGTCATATGAGCCACTGACCGGGACCCGCAAAGGTATAAAGAGATCCCGGAGGTCAACACCCGACAGCGCGATGCGCCCTCGGGTGCTTTTTTGCTATGCGCTTTGCGTTTTGGCTGGGCTCGCGTGCTTTGGGGATGGAGCGGACCAAGGGGTTCGGTTTAGGATAGCCGACACCTTGAAACCGAACTGAGATTTAAAGGAACGCTATGTTCGATAACCTGTCAGATCGCCTAGGCGGCATTCTCGATAAGCTCACCAAGCGTGGTGCCTTGTCGGAATCCGATGTGAATGAAGCACTGCGCGAGGTCCGCCGTGCCCTCATTGAGGCCGATGTGGCACTGCCGATCGTTCGTTCCTTCACCGACAAGGTGCGAAACCGCGCCGTTGGTTCTGAAGTTGTCAAGTCCATCAAGCCTGGCCAGATGGTCGTCAAGATCGTTCACGACCAGTTGGTGGAAATGCTTGGCACCGAAGGTCAGCCGATCGATCTGAATGCGCCGGCACCTGTCTGCATCATGATGGTCGGTTTGCAGGGCGCAGGTAAAACCACAGCTACCGGCAAGATCGCGCGTCGCCTGACCCACCGCGACAAACGCAAGGTGCTGATGGCCTCCCTTGATACCCGTCGTCCAGCTGCCCAGGAGCAGCTCCGGGTTCTGGGGGAACAGAACAGTGTTGATACGCTGCCGATCATTGAAGGACAGCAGCCGGTTGACATCGCAAAGCGTGCCATCACTGCCGCCAAGCTGGGTGGCTATGATGTGGTCATGCTCGATACCGCGGGCCGCACGCACATTGATGAGCCTCTCATGGGAGAGATGGCGGACATCAAGGCGGCGACCAACCCGCACGAAATCCTTCTGGTTGCCGACGCCTTGACCGGTCAGGACGCGGTTAATCTGGCTAGCAACTTTAACGAGCGTGTTGGCATCACGGGTATCATGCTCACCCGTATGGATGGTGATGGCCGCGGCGGTGCGGCGCTTTCCATGCGCGCGGTGACGGGCAAGCCGATCAAGCTGATTGGTACCGGTGAAAAGGCTGAGGATCTGGAAGACTTCCATCCGAAGCGCATCGCCGACCGCATCTTGGGCATGGGCGATATTGTCTCGCTCGTTGAGAAAGCTTCTGAGGCGATTGACGCCGAAAAAGCGGCTCAGATGGCCAAGAAGATGCAGAAGGGTCATTTTGACCTCAATGATCTGAAAGATCAGCTGCAGCAGATGGAAAAGCTGGGTGGCATGTCCGGTCTCATGGGCATGATGCCGGGCGTGGGCAAGATGAAGAAGCAGCTTGATGCGGCAAACATCGACGACAAGGTGTTCAAGCGTCAGGTGGCAATCATCCAGTCCATGACCAAGACAGAGCGCGAGAAGCCCGAGCTCCTGAAGGCGAGCCGTAAGAAGCGTGTTGCCGCCGGTGCGGGCGTTCAGGTTGCGGATGTGAACAAGCTATTGAAGATGCACCGCCAGATGGCCGACATGATGAAGGCCATGGGTAAGGGCAAAGGCAAGGGCATGCTTGGCAAGATGATGGGCGCCATGGGTGGCGGCATGCCAGGTATGGGCGGCGGAATGCCAAATGTTGACCCCAAGGCGCTGGAACAGATGGCTAAATCTGGTCAGCTGCCGGGCGGCATGGACTTGCCAGGTGGTGGCCTGCCGGGTGGAATGCCTGGTCTTGGCGGCCCAAAATTGCCGGGTATCGGCGGTCCTGGTCTTCCGGGACTAGGCAAGGGGAAGAAGTAACGTGAGCGGATCAGAGGAAACTGAACGTGCCAAGGAAATTCTTGGCGGCCTGCGATCCAGCATCGACAACATTGATGCGGCTCTCGTTCACATGCTGGCTGAAAGGTTTCGTTGCACCAAGGCGGTGGGCGAGCTGAAAGCGGCCCATGATCTTCCACCAGCCGATCCGGCCCGAGAGAAGTTGCAGATTGAGCGCCTGCGCCGTTTGGCGGCAGAGGCAAATCTGGATCCTGATTTTGCCGAGAAGTTCTTGAACTTCATCGTCAAGGAAGTCATTCGACATCATGAAGCCATTGCTGCTGACCGCGGCAAAACTGACTACTAGGAGAATAAAAATGGCTACTAAAATCCGTCTTGCTCGCGGTGGCGCAAAGAAGCGTCCTTTCTACCGCATCGTAATCTCTGACGTTCGTTCCCCACGTGACGGTCGTTTTCTTGAAGTTGTTGGTCGCTACAACCCAATGCTTCCAAAGGACGACGAGAAGCGCGTTGAGCTGAACGAAGAGCGCATCAAGCATTGGCTGGGTCATGGCGCAAAGCCAACCGACCGCGTACACCGTTTCCTCGATGCAGCTGGCATCCTGAAGCGTGACGCACGCAACAACCCAAACAAGGCAAAGCTCGGCAAGAAGGCTCAGGAGCGTCTTGACGAGAAGCTGGCTAAGGAAGCTGAAGCCAAGGCTGCGGCTGAAGAAGCTGCTGCAGAAGCCGCAGAAGCTGCTTCCGAGTAATAGTTTGACCCAATCTGTGCGGAGTTGAGTGCTGATGGCGCAAGAAGCCGGTAAACGTATTCTGATGGCACAGGTTGGGGCCGCTCACGGCATCAAAGGTGAGGTGCGGGTCAAACCATTTGGTGATGACCCGCTCTCATTTACGGACTACGGCAAGCTGGAAACTGAAGACGGCAGCCGCAAGTTCAAGATCAAGCGGGCGCGGGTGCAGAAGAACGTGGTGGTGACCAAGTTCGAAGGCATCAATGACCGCAATGAAGCGGAAGCCTTGAACGGCCTTAAGCTTTACATCCCTCGTGAACGGTTGCCGGAGCCGGAGGACGAGGACGAGTTCTACCACTCAGATCTCATCGGACTGCCGGTCAAAGGCCCTGAGGGCGAAGACTATGGCAGCGTTGTCGCGCTGTTGAACTTCGGTGCGGGCGATCTCATTGAGGTCCGCGAGAAGAGCGGCAAGACCGTGCTGTTCCCGTTTGACAAGCAGACCGTGCCATCCATCGACCTCGAAGAGGGCGTGGTGCACATCGATCCGCCTCTTGGTTTCTTCGAGGAGATCAAACAGGACGATGGCAAGGACGAGACCTGATCGTCTAGCGGTTCAACGGGCTCATGAAACGGCGCGGGCCTTGAACAGGTTCCTTTATTCTTATCGGGCGCAGATCGTGCTCTGAGCGTGCAATACAGCGTTGCAACGCCTCGCTCTCTGACCTTATCAATCCCATGAGTGACACTGTGGCGGTAACGCCCAGCCCATTGGCTACAAAGTCCATCACCTGAATAGGGTCGCTGGTGAGAAGGCCATGCAGGCATTCCCCAAGAATGCCGAGCGCGAATGCGCAAAGAAATGCAGGGATGATGTTTTTGTTCATGAGCCTGTACAAGATAACTGTGAGTGCGGCGAAGTAACAAAGATGAACCAGTTTATCTAACGGGTCGGGCAGGGGGCTAACAAGAAGTTGATCCCACATGACGCCTAGAATCGCTGCGGCACCAAGCAGTGCCAAGTTGACAGAAGACAAATAAAAATAACGCGTTACTAGGTGTTTCATTGTCCCTAACCTTCGGTTCACCTCAAGATTAGAAACCCGACTCGGTTAATGATACCTCAAAGTAAGACGGCTCATTTGGATGAATCTGCATCAATCAAAACCGCTCTGGAGCAACTTCCTCCATTCGTTGGTTTTTTCTGTTTTTGACCGGTCAAATGGGGTATTTGCACTCATAGCACCTCCAATCACACGTCAAAGGGCACCATGAGCTTTCGCGCAAGCATTCTCACTCTCTATCCTGAAATGTTTCCTGGCAATCTCGGCATGAGCCTCTCGGGAAAAGCGTTGGAGCGCGGAGACTGGTCGCTGGATGCAAAGAGCATTCGCGACTACGCAACAGACAAGCATCGTTCGGTTGACGATACGCCGTCAGGTGGCGGGGCGGGCATGGTGCTGCGAGCCGACATTTTGGCCAAGGCAATTGACGATGTGACAGAAGAAGACGATCCCCGGCCGCGGTTGCTCATGAGCCCGCGCGGCAAGCCTTTCACGCAGAACCGTGCCCGGCAGCTGGCTGAGGGACCCGGCGCCATCATCATATGTGGTCGATTTGAAGGCGTTGATGAGCGGGTGATCGAGGCCCGTCAACTGGAAGAGGTTTCCATCGGCGATTACATTCTTTCCGGCGGAGAGATGGCGGCGACGATTGTACTTGATGCCGTGGTTCGCTTGCTCCCGGGCGTTATGGGCAATCAAGAGAGTGGTGAAACGGAAAGCTTTGAGAACGGTCTTCTTGAGCACCCGCACTACACCCGCCCCGCGATTTTCGAGGATCGAGGGATTCCAGAGGTTTTGACCAGCGGAAACCATCGGTTGATCAACGAATGGCGGCTTGAACAATCGAAGAAACTCACAGAACAGCGACGTCCTGATTTGTGGGCAGCGCATCTGGCTCGAAACGCCAAGTAAAATCGAAAAAAATCGCCGGAGACCGGTGACAAATGGCCAGAAACCGGTTATTAAGCGCGCCAACCGGTGGGCAGAATCTGTCCGTACCGTTTTGAGAGGAGCTACTACGCTCCAATTCCCGGCATATGCCAAGGTTTGGTGAACCCGTCCCCCACGGCTGGACCGTTTGTGGACGCTCTGACCAATTGAAAGATGGAAAACTGCCATGAATATCATTGAGCAGCTGAACGCCGAAGAAATGGCGCGCATCGAAGGTCAGCGCAAGCTGCCAGAATTCTCTCCAGGTGACACCGTACGCGTAAACGTTCGCGTTACAGAAGGTACCCGCACCCGTGTACAGGCATACGAAGGCGTTTGCATTGCACGTTCTGGCGGCGGCATCAACGAGAGCTTCACCGTTCGCAAGATCTCTTACGGCGAAGGTGTTGAGCGTGTATTCCCAATCTACAGCCCAATGATCGAAGGCGTAGACGTTGTTCGTCGTGGTAAGGTTCGCCGCGCGAAGCTCTACTACCTCCGTGACCGTCGCGGTAAGTCCGCACGTATCGTTGAAGCGACCAACGCTCGCGCGAAGCGCCTCAACGAAGAGCAGCGCACCGCTGCTGCTGAAGCACGTGCCGCTAAGGCTGCTGCCAAGGCAGAAGAAGCTCAGGCTTCCGCTGAATAAGATAGGGATCGCTCAGAGCGATTTTTGGATAGCCCCGTAGTGCTGCTGCGGGGCTTTTCTTTTTTCATGTTCCTGTGGTCTCGGATTCTGGTTTTCTTAGGTCGTTGTCGTTAGGCTGCGGCCATGTTGATCGCATTTCTTGCACTTTCTCTGCTCGGCCTGTTCCTGCTGACCTATGCGGTTCTTGTGGAGCCGATGCGTGTGCCTGTGGTGCGGCGCTACACTGTGCCCATGCGCGGTCTTGCGCATCCGCTGCGTGTCGCCGCTCTGGGTGACTTTCACGCTTGCGTACCATGGATGAATGAGCAGCGCATACTTGGCATTGTCCGCCAAGTGAACGGTTTGAAACCGGATCTTGCAATGCTGCTTGGTGACTTTGAAACCGGCATCCATGCCCCCTTTCTTCTGCGCAAACTCAAGCCCGACGAATGGGCACGGCCGCTCGCTGAGCTGGAGGCTCCTCTGGGGCGTTTTGCGGTTCTTGGCAATCATGATTGGCTTGAGGACTTACAGTGCGCCAGGCAAGCGCTTGCTGAAGCTAAAATCCCTGTTCTGGAGAACGAGGCGCGGCTTATTCCTGTTGGCGGGAACGAGGCGATTTGGGTGGCTGGTCTTGCAGATCAGTACACCAACGGGAAACTTTGGCAGGGCCGAGAAGGGGCTGATGATCTTGACGGCACCCTCGCGCAAATCTTTGAAGACCAGCACCCCGTCCTTTTACTCGCCCATGAGCCCGACATTTTTGAAGAGCCGATGGACCGCGTCGGGCTGGTTCTGAGCGGGCATACCCATGGTGGGCAGGTGCGGCTGCCCTTCCTCGGGGCTTTGACCGTGCCTTCCCGGTTCGGCACCAAGTATGCTCAAGGATTGTTTGAGAGGGGCGGAACACGGCTTTTGGTAACAGCAGGTCTTGGTTGCTCGCGTTTGCCGCTGCGCTTCAATTGTCCGCCCGAAATCATGCTCGTGGACCTCATTCCTGAAAACACTGAGGAATTTCCCAAGTAACCACATTGCGTTGCCATCCAATGGTCTTGAGAGATTCTCAAGTTCAGGCTTCTTGCGCTTTTTAGCGGCTTAAGCACATTATAGCCGAACAATAGCGAGGGGTTATTGCACCTTCGCTCAGGAATTACTCGCCGCGGCAAAGAACCGGGCGAGCTCTTAAAGAAATAAGGAGATGCTCACAGGCGGGTCCGGCATGATGCTTTGGAACCAAACCTTTGAGCCAAGGCTTTCCAGGAGATCGCGCAATGTCGCAGGCCAAAACACTCTATGACAAGATCTGGGATCATCACGTCGTCAGCACTCAGGAAGACGGTACCAGCCTGCTTTACATTGACCGCCATCTCGTTCATGAGGTGACCAGCCCGCAGGCCTTTGAAGGCTTGCGCATGGCTGGCCGGCAGGTGCGTCATCCAAAGCGCACGTTGGCCGTGGTAGACCACAACGTTCCAACAACCGACCGCTCCAATGGCATTGACGACCCAGAAAGCGCTTTGCAGGTGGATACGCTGGCAAAGAACGCTGCTGAGTTCGGCATCGAGTACTATTCAGAACTGGATGAGCGTCAGGGTGTGGTTCACATTGTAGGGCCGGAACAGGGCTTTACGCTGCCTGGCATGACCATCGTTTGCGGTGACAGCCATACCTCAACCCATGGCGCATTTGGCTCATTGGCGCACGGCATTGGTACTTCCGAGGTGGAGCACGTTCTGGCAACACAGACGCTGATCCAGAAGAAAGCCAAGAACCTGCGTGTGACCGTGAACGGCCAATTGCCCCATGGTGTGACGGCCAAGGACATTGTGCTGGCCATCATTGGCGAGCTGGGGACCGCCGGTGGTACGGGCTATGTGATTGAATATGCAGGCGAAGCGATCCGCTCCTTATCTATGGAAGGCCGGATGACCGTCTGTAACATGTCCATTGAGGCAGGTGCCCGCGCCGGTCTGATAGCGCCTGATGAAGTGACCTATGAGTACCTCAAGGGCCGTCCAAAAACCCCGCAAGGGCAAGCTTGGGAAATGGCAAAGGCCTATTGGGAGACGCTGTATTCTGATGAAGGCGCAGCGTTTGACAAGGAAATCGTCCTTGATGCCGCCAACCTGCCGCCAATTGTGACTTGGGGCTCTTCGCCGGAAGATGTGGTGTCTGTAACCGGAGAAGTTCCGAACCCTGAAGGTATTGAAGACGAGAACCGCCGCCATTCCAAGAAGCGGGCGCTTGAGTACATGGGGCTGGAAGCGGGTCAGAAGATCACCGACATCGAGATCGATCGCGTGTTCATCGGTTCTTGCACCAACGGCCGAATTGAGGACTTGCGCGCTGCTGCCTCGATGGTGAAGGGCAAGAAGGTTTCAGACCGCGTCAGTGCCATGGTGGTTCCCGGTTCTGGCTTGGTAAAGGCGCAGGCAGAAGCGGAAGGCCTGGACGAAGTGTTCAAGGCGGCAGGCTTTGAATGGCGCGAGCCGGGCTGCTCCATGTGTTTGGCCATGAATGCCGACAAACTGGCTCCGGGTGAGCGCTGTGCGTCAACCTCAAACCGAAACTTTGAAGGCCGTCAAGGCTTTAAGGGCCGCACGCATCTGGTGTCACCAGCGATGGCCGCTGCTGCCGCAGTTGCCGGCAAGTTCGTGGATATCCGAAACTGGTCATAAGCCAGCTAGCAACAAGTCGTTTCAAACGGGCGTTACTACGTAATGCCCGTTTTTTTGTGGTTGCTCAGCAAAGCGCTAGAGGCTTGAAAACACAAAGGTATAGTCGCAAAAAATAACCTTTGGGTAAGTCAAAGTAGACCACAGGTTCACGTTCTGTCTTCACAAGACTGTCACCCAGCGCCTACAATAATCCACGCACCGAAGACATTCGTAGACTTAGTTGTTTGGTCTTTAGGTAGCAAACGAGGAGCAGGACGTGACTACTGCGGTTCCCGCAGGCACCCATCCGGCACTGGTGCTGAACGCGGATTACAGGCCTTTATCCTACTATCCCCTGTCGCTGTGGTCGTGGCAGGACACGGTCAAAGCGGTGTTTATGGACCGGGTAAACATCGTTTCATACTATGACGTTAGCGTACGAAGTCCGAGCTTCAACTTCCGACTTCCCAGTGTGGTCGCACTGAAAAACTTCGTAAAGCCGACCAGATACCCCGCCTTCACACGCTTCAATGTCTTTCTAAGAGATCGCTTTCAGTGCCAGTACTGTGGCACGCACCATGATCTCACCTTCGATCACCTGATCCCGCGCTCAAAAGGTGGTTTGACCACATGGGAAAACGTTATCACCGCTTGTTCCCCATGCAATGTGCGCAAATCCAACAAGTCCTGGCAGGAAATGAACATGCGGCCCATGCAGATGCCGTATATGCCTACTGTTCAGGATCTGCATAACAATGGACGGATGTTCCCTCCGAACTATCTGCATGAAAGCTGGATCGACTTCCTATATTGGGATACCGAGCTGGAACCATAGAGTAATGATTGGTTTACCAGTTTAACGAGTTTTTGCGAGACGCTAAAACTTTAACAGTTCCCAAACTCCCGATGGGGTAGAGCTACAACTACCTAACTAAATTTCGGGGGTGGGGATGGCTGTACATCTTCCTATGCGTTTCGCGCGGTTCCTCCGCTGCGAACGGGGGGTTGTTCTCCCGCTTGTCGCGGTTTTGATTGTTGTCCTTATTGTGCTGGCGGGAGCTGCCATTGACTTTGCGCGTGCCATTAACACGCGTCAGGCAATCAATCATGCGATCGACAATGCGGCGCTGGCGGTTGCCTACAAGGCGTCTACGACCCTCATGACACAAGCCCAAGCGGAGAAGCATTTTGAAGACTACTTCAATGCAAACATCAAGGGGCTGTATTCAGATGTCACCTTGGGTGACAGAAATATCGAACTGATAAACACCGAGGGGCGTGTTGTTGCCTCAGCTTCCGCCGAAGTGCCAACCTTTTTTATCCATCATCTTGATTTGATGGGAGCTGATACTGATGATCTCCGGAAACTGGCGGTTTCTGCCAGTTCTGAAGCGTCATTCCCCACGAGAGACGCTGAAGTTGCATTGGTGCTCGATGTTACCGGATCAATGGGTGGCAACCGAATTACAAGCTTGAAAAAAGCAGCTAAGGGTCTGGTAGACACACTTCTGGACGATACCGTGCTTCCTGGAAACAGCCGGGTACGCATATCTGTTGTGCCCTATAGCGAAGGGGTGAATGCGCAGCTTCCCATCAAGTACCAAGCAAAAGACACAACCGTCAGTGCGGTGGTGTCCGACGGGCAAACAACAAAATGCGTGACCGAACGAATGGGCGCGGACAGCGATACGGATGCGCCCTTTTCTCAAAAAAGAAGTGGTAAAATCAATTACTTCGGTGGCGGATCTTATACCTGCTCGAAAAAGCCACTCATGCCGCTCAGCGCAAAGAAGACGGAAATTGAAGGGGCAATTGAGGATATGGCTACCGGTGGCGGTACAGCCGGGCATACCGGTGTCGCTTGGGGGTATTATACCCTTTCGCCAAAGTGGTCAGAACTCTGGACACTCGTGGATAAAGACAGTGCGCCTGGGGAGTATTTTGATGATGATCGCCTCAAGTTTCTTGTACTTATGACAGATGGCGATTTCAACCGAGTATTTAGGCCAAAAGGAACTAGGTACAATAGAAGTGGGAGCTGTAAGACTTCTTCAAGTTGGGTGCGCGTATCACGAAGCGGATGTGGGATCTCACCTACAACTGAGTCGGGTAATTCTGCTAAAGATATTTGTTCTTCTATGAAAGAGCAGCAAAACGGTCTTGAAAAGATTCGGGTATACACGATTTACTTTGGCAATAGCGAGACATCCGCTGCAGCAAAGATAATGAAAGATTGTGCTACGGATGAAAAAGAAACTTACTACAGCGCGAAGGATCAAGATGACTTGATCGCGGCATTTGCAGCGATTGCCAATGACATTCAGAATATTTATCTGTCTCGGTAATTGCTGAGCCAAGTTCACCAAAAAGGGCGCTTCGTGTGAAACGCCCTTTTGCGTTGGTTTGAATGAAACGCGGATTTTTAGCGTTCTTATCCGTGACCACGGTTCTGGCGGTTGTCGATCAGGTCGCCAACCACGGATGGGTCGGCCAAGGTTGATGTATCGCCAAGATTGTCGAAGCTGTCCTCTGCAATCTTGCGCAGGATGCGACGCATGATCTTGCCGGACCGGGTCTTTGGCAGGCCCGGCGCGAACTGGATCAGGTCCGGAGAGGCGATCGGGCCAATCTCGGCGCGAACATGTTTCACCAGCTCCTTGTGCAGCTCTTCCGAAGGTTCTTCTCCCTCCATCAAGGTGACATAGGCGTAGATGCCCTGACCCTTCAGGTCGTGGGGATAGCCTACCACTGCAGCTTCCGAGACCTTTGGGTGCGCAACGAGGGCGCTCTCTACCTCGGCTGTGCCCATGCGGTGACCCGATACGTTGATCACATCGTCTACGCGGCCAGTAATCCAGTAGTAGCCGTCTTCATCGCGGCGACACCCGTCTCCGGTGAAGTAAAGGCCTTTGTAGGTGGCAAAGTATGTTTGAACGAAGCGTTCGTGATCGCCATAGACCGTGCGCATCTGGCCCGGCCAACTGTCGGTGATGACCAGATTGCCTTCTGTGGCCCCTTCAAGGAAGTTGCCTTCGCCGTCGACGATGGCGGGCTGCACGCCGAAGAACGGGCGGGTTGCAGAACCCGGCTTCAAGGCCGTTGCACCGGGAAGCGGTGTAATCAGAATGCCGCCGGTCTCGGTCTGCCACCAGGTATCGACAATGGGGCAGCGGCCTTCGCCAACCACATCGTGGTACCACATCCAGGCTTCCGGGTTGATCGGCTCACCCACTGACCCAAGAATGCGCAGAGATTTGCGCGAGGTCTTGGTGACATGCTCATCTCCAGCGCCCATGAGCGCGCGAATGGCCGTTGGCGCCGTGTAGAAGATGTTTACGTTATGCTTGTCGCATACATCCCAAAACCGGGAAGCGGACGGATAGGTGGGCACACCTTCGAACATCAGGGTCGTGGCCCCGTTCGCCAATGGGCCATAGACAATGTAGCTGTGGCCGGTGACCCAGCCCACATCTGCGGTACACCAGTAAACTTCTCCGGGTTTGTAATCGAACACGTATTGGTGCGTCATGGAGGCGTAGACCAGATAGCCGCCTGACGTATGCAGAACGCCCTTTGGTTTGCCGGTAGAGCCGGAAGTGTAGAGAATGAAAAGCGGGTCTTCCGCGTTCATTTCCTCGGGAGGACACTCGGCTGAGACCTTTTCGATCTCCTCGTGATACCAGAGGTCTCGGCCCTCCTGCATGGCAACTTCGCCGCCGGTGCGCTTGACCACAAACACCTTGTCGACGCCGCCGCACTTGGCGATGGCCTGATCGGTGTTGAGTTTCAAAGGCACCTTGCGTCCACCACGCAGGCCTTCATCGGCGGTGATGACAAAGCGGGACTGACAGTCCTTGATGCGCCCGGCCAAGCTGTCTGGAGAAAAGCCGCCAAACACGATGGAGTGTACCGCGCCAATGCGCGCGCATGCCAGCATTGCGAAGGCGGCCTCTGGAATCATGGGCATGTAGATGGTGACCCGGTCACCCTTCTCGACACCATTGGCTTTGAAGACATTTGCAAGGCGGTTTACGGAATCTGACAGCTCCGTGTAGGTGATGACTTTATGGTCGGCCGGGTCATCTCCCTCCCAAATGATGGCGGGCTGATCACCACGTGTTGGCACATGACGGTCCACACAGTTGGCGGACACGTTCAACGTGCCGTCTTCGAACCATTTGATGGAAACGTTGTGATAGTCGTAGGAGGTATTCTTTACCTTGGTGTAGGGCTTGATCCAGTCAAGTCGCTGGCCATGTTCGCGCCAGAAGCCATCCGGGTCAGAAACTGATTGATTGTAAAGTTCCAGATAACGGTCGTTGTTGATCAGTGCTTCAGAGGCGATTTGCTCCGGCACCGGAAAAACTTCGCCAGACATGGCGTTCCTCCCCAATGAATGATGGGCCCTTGGTTGGGCCTGTTTTTCCTAGGGCGCATTATGGTTATCCGCAGGTACAGCGTCCAGACGTCAAGTATCGAACTTTGGTAGGTTACCTGTAAATTTTAGTATTCATCGCGTCCAATACGCTGCGTAATACCAATAGAAAATCGATATTATACATATTTAGTCTAATACCAATCTACAGATCGTCTTTATTAATTGAGTAATTCCCTCAGGATTGCACCATGATTGATGCTGTGTAGCCGTATATCGCTCCTTGAATAAGTAAAACACCTAGCCAGTGACCTGAGTCGATTATGGTCAGCGCCCAGCTTGCGCTTTGGTAGCGGTGGTTGATGATGTGGCCGGTCAGCATGAAGCCGACCCAGATCATCGCGGCCGAAATCAAACCGTTGCCTAATGTGACTTCCGCCGTGTGGTAAATGACACCCGCCAGCACAAAAGCCATCACGAACTCGCAGAACAAGGTGAGGGCGAGTGTGGTGACCTTGGGCTTTGCTTGCTCGGGCGACAGGCGTGCTGCGGATACCCACGCCTTTGACAGAAGGCCATAGTAGGCCGCCCCAAAAGCAAAAGAGGCCAGCGCGGCGTAGGCAACAGCTGGCAGATAGACGCCATCGAACATCATGGCCTCATCCTCCAAGGGGCTTACTGTGCAAGTGACAGGCCGCGTTTGATTGCTGATTGATAGGCGGGGCGGGCGTGAAGGCGGTCAACATAGGCCTTGGCGCTGCCTTGGGGCGCGGGGAACTTGAACTTCATGGCCCAATCCAGACAATGGCCAATGAAGACATCGGCGAGTGAGAACTGGTCACCGCAGATCCATGTGTTGTCCGCTAGCAGGCTTTTCAGCCATGGCAGGGTCTGGGTTTCCCATTCCATCAGGCAGGTCTTTTTGGCGGCGGGAACGCGCAGTTCCTTGGGAAGGGCAAAAGAGTGTTTGGCTGCGGCCCAAAGGATGCCATCCATTTCCGTGTTGGCAAAGGCAAGAGCGGCATCCAGCTTTGCGCGCTCCAAGGTGGCAACGGGAAACGTGAGGGCTTCGTGCTTGTCGCAGAGGTATTGGCAGATGGCCGTGGAGTCTGTGATTACCTGGCCATCGTCCACCAGAACAGGCACCTTGCCAGTGGGGTTGAGTGATCTGACAAGATCTGAGCGCGGCTTTTCCGGTTCGATTTCATAGGGCGCTGCGATTTCTTCCAGAACCCACATGACCCTGAAGGTGCGGGTGAATGGTGCTCCGATGACGCGATACATGGTGCCTGATCCCTCGGAAAAGTTGTCCTTGTTCAACGATACCCTCAAGCGCTGCATAAGGCCATGAACTTATTGATCCAGATCAGAAAACCGGCCTCAAACTTAGAAAAATTCTTGTTTTCAAATTGCTTCAGCCAGCCAGTCTATCTCGGTTTCCGTCGCGGACTTTACTATCTTGGGGCGGTTCTTTATTGCCAACATCCTTTTATTGGATTTGGATTTAGATAAATTATGAAATAATCGATAGAGCTAGGGTAAGTTCTTGCGCTTGACGATTTCAGTCTCATTGAGCAATATTAGCGATGATTGAAATAAGAATGATTGAATTTTTTGCATTGTATACCGGTTAATACTATAACCCTTACTTACGGCGTAGGGAAAATACTAGATTTGCTCTAGATCAATTGTATCGATTTAGCCTGTGCTACCGTCACTCTCGAACGACTTAACAGGCAGGCCCCATGGCCCTTCATGATCTCAATGGGTTGAGATGTGTTGAGGCCATATGGGAGCGTTCAGCAGGGCCTGCGCATTGCTGATTGGGAGATGCACGATGACCAGCACGTTCTTTATTCCTAGTGTCAACATGATGGGCGCAGGCTGCCTGAAAGACGCGGTTGCCGAAGTTCAGGCGCGCGGCTTTAAAAAGGGTTTGATTGTCTGCGGTAAGGTCCTCAGCAAACTGGGCGTTGTTCAGTCTGTTGCAGAACTGTTTGGCGAGCACGGCCTTTCTACTGTCATTTATGATGGATCTCAGCCAAACCCAACCATCGGCAACGTGGAAGGCGGCGTGAAGCTGGTCAAGGAAGAGGGCTGCGACTTTGTGGTTGCGCTGGGCGGCGGCTCCCCAATCGACTGCGCAAAGGGCATTGCTCTGGTTGCGACAAACGGCGGCGGCATTGCGGACTATGAAGGCGTCGACAAGTCCTCCCTGCCTCAGTTGCCACTGATTGCCATCAACACAACGGCTGGTACCGCCTCTGAAATGACCCGCTTCTGCATCATCACCGATGAAGTGCGTCACATCAAAATGGCGATTGTAGACAAGAACACCACGCCGCTGATCTCCGTGAACGATCCTGAGCTGATGGTTGGCAAGCCGGCCTCGTTGACCGCTGCGACCGGTATGGATGCGCTGACCCACGCCATTGAAGCTTATGTTTCTGTGGCAGCCACGCCGATTACCGATGCATGTGCGCTGAAGGGCATTGAGCTGATCCAGCTTTACCTGCGCAAGGCCGTTGAAAACGGCAAGGACATCGAAGCACGTGAGCAGATGGCCTATGCGCAGTTTCTTGCTGGCATGGCATTCAACAACGCTTCTTTGGGCTACGTGCACGCCATGGCGCACCAGCTGGGCGGCTTCTATGACCTGCCACACGGCGTGTGTAACGCAATCCTGCTGCCTCACGTCGAGCGCTACAATGCCCAGGTCTGTCCTGAGCGTCTGCGCGACGTTGCCAAGGCAATGGGTGTTGATGTTGCTGGCATGAGCGCTGAAGAAGGTGCTGAGGCTGCGCTTGTGGCGATCCAGCAGCTGTCGAAGGACATTGGCATTCCGGCTGGTTTGACGGAGCTAGGCGTGAAGGAAGAAGACTTCCCGACCCTGACCGAAAACGCTTTGAAGGATGCATGCGGCCTGACCAACCCGAAGCAGGCCACACCTGAAGAGATCACGGCAATCTACAAGGCTGCCATGTAAGGACTTTCAGGAAGGCCATTTCTGAATCCCTTGAAGCGCTGCGGGCTACACACCCGTGGCGCTTTTTGTTGTGTGGCGCGCGGAGCTATTGCGAGGACGCCTCGAATGCAGCGCCTTTTTCTCCAAGGCGCTTGAGCTGATCCGTGCGCGCCTGTGTTGTTTTGGTCAGGCACAGCGCCACTTGCGTCGCCTTGGCCTCATTCAGGTTGGCAACAATATCGCAGGTGCCGTTTCGATAGGCGACCCAATCAGACTGGTTGTTTTGCAGACGCTGCAGGGCAAGGGCCTTGCGGTCGTCGGGAACGGAGGCGCTGCGAATTGTGGCTTCTACGGCGTTGTAGGCGTTGAGCATGTCCACGGCGGCCTTGCGGTAATCCTCATTGGCGCAGATGTGGCGCTGGGCCGCATCAAGAGTTGCCTCGCAATCGGGTTGTTCCTGAGCGCTTGCGCAAAATGCCGAGAGCGTCAGTGCCAAAGCCAGTAAGGGCGCAGCTGAGGTCTTCATCTGGGGGCTTCCCTCTGTTGTTTTTCAGTGGTTGTAGCGTATTTCCCCTAATGCAACCTAACCGAAACAATTTTCCGCTAAGACTTGAAGGCCCAATTGATTTGATTGTTAGGGAATGCTGAACGCGGCGCGGCGTTCAGATCGCGTGCTCCCTTGAAATATCCTAGTGGATACCGGGGTTTTTGCCGTGCTTGACCCATATTCCTCCGAATTGAGCGGATATGGCCCCGGAAGTATTGGGAATATGCGTAGGCTCACGTTAGGGTGTGCCCTGATTTGCTCGCAGAAGAAATGCGGCCTCAGGGTGCTGAAAGGGTGGTTTCTGAAATGGTTCATGCCAGTTGGCACAAGTCGTTGCTCGAACTGAGTCAGCTTCTGGGAACACTCGTGGTGTTGCTGTTTGTGCTGGCGCTGCCGCACAAGGCGCGCGCCGACGTGGCCTCCTGGATTGTGGTGGACGCGCAAAATGGCAGCGTTCTTGAGCAGTATCAGTCGACACGGCAGTGGTATCCGGCTTCGCTGACCAAGATGATGACTGCTTACGTTCTGTTTCGGATGATTGAGGGCGGGCAAATGACGCTCGAAAGCCCGATCACCATCTCCGAAAACGCCCACAAGCTGCCCCCGAGCAAAATGGGTTTCAAACCGGGCACGCAAGTGACGGCCCACAACGCCCTCATGATGATCATGGTGAAGTCCGCCAATGACGTGGCGATGGCGATTGGCGAGAGTGTGGCTGGGTCTGAAGCCGCGTTTGTAAAGCTGATGAACCAGGAAGCGCAGCGCCTTGGCATGTACCAGACCAACTTCGTCAACGCCCATGGCCTGCCTGATGACCGTCAGGTTTCTTCTGCACGGGACATGGCGATCCTCTCTCTGGCCTTGTGGAACGACTTTCCGCAGTACCGCGCGTATCTCAACAAACCCGGCATTCGGTTTGGCAACGTGACCATGAAGTCTGGCATTCGCGAATATCTGCTGCGGGTACCGGGGGCTTCCGGCATCAAGACCGGGTACATTTGCAACTCGGGCTACAACGTTTCGCTGGCGGCGACCCGCCGCGGACGGTCCGTGATTGCCGTGATCCTTGGTTCGGCCAGCGCCATGGAACGCTCGGCTTTTGCGCGGCAGCTGATCGAGACCGGGTTCGACCGGCGACAGGGGCCGCATGTTTCTTCGCTGAACACCGCTGGAGCGCTGCCTCCGCCGGAACCCGACTACTGCAAGCGCAACGAAAAGCCGGATGCGCAGCAGCTGGTTGACCGTTTTGGTGAAAAGCGGCAGGGCGCAGGGATGCTGGCCTATGCCAATACCGAGCAGCCCGCGCCTGAGGGCATCTCGGTCTACAAAAGCAACAACAAGATCGACTGGACGCTGGTTTACAATCAAATCCTCGGACCGCGCCTTCACACCTATGAGCCTTATCGTGTTGTGGCCGGGTTGCCGCAAAGCGCCGTGGCTGCAACCTCGCCGCTGGGCGCGCAGGTGCCGTTGCCCAAGCCGAAGCCAATCATCAGCTCAGCGCCTGCCATCGCGCCAAGTGATATCCCGATCCCGCCGCGCAAGCAGAGCTACCTGTCGCATCCGCAGCCGTTCCAACCGGTGGCTGGCAATGCGCGCAGTGCATCCCTGTTGTTTTCCAATGAGTTGAAGGGTGCAGTGCAACTGGTAGACCGGGATGCGGCGTCCGCACCGCTCGATAGTGGTTTCTTCGGCGCGCCGGGCGGCTTATACAAGTCTCAGAGCACTCAGACCCAAATCAACTAGGCCGCCGCATTTTCGGGCGGACGTAGGACCTTATGGCAGAAGAACAAGGGCGGCGGCGTCCGCCAGAACCGATACCGCTTACCGTCATCACCGGCTTTCTTGGATCAGGCAAGACCACGCTGCTGAACCGCGTTCTGAAAGAACCGGCCCTTGAGGATACGGCAGTCATCATCAACGAGTTTGGCGAGATCAGCCTCGACCACTTGCTGGTTGAGAATATTGAAGACGGCATTATCGAGCTGTCTTCTGGCTGTTTGTGCTGCACCATTCGCGGTGACCTGATCAATACGCTGGAAGACCTTCTGCGCCGGATGGACAACGGCCGCATGAAAAAGGTGCGCCGGGTGATCATCGAGACCACCGGTCTTGCTGATCCGGCACCGGTGCTGCACAGCGTGATGCTGCATCCGTATCTGGTCATGCGCTATCGTCTTGATGGGGTGGTGACGCTGGTGGATGCGGTGAACGGCAACAACACGTTGAGCGCCCATGAGGAAGCCATCAAGCAGGTGGCGGTGGCGGACCGATTGGTGCTGACCAAAACGGATCTTCTTGATACGGACGCGCGCAAGGCGGATTTTGCCGCTTTAGAGCGCCGGTTGCACGAGCTTAATCCCGGTGCAGAGCGGCTTGATGCCCATGAAGGGGCTGCAACGGCGGCGGCGCTGATCAATTGCGGGCTTTATGACCCGGAAACGAAAATCGCAGATGTGGCGCGTTGGCTCAAGGAAGAAGCCTACCTTGAGGAACATGGGCACCATCACCACCACCATGCTCATGACCACGGTCACGGCCATGGCGCGGCCCATGCCCATGCACATGATCACGGCGACCACCATCATGACGTGAACCGGCACAGTGACAGCGTGCGGGCGTTCACTCTGTCGTCGACAACCGCGATCTCCGAAAACACACTGGAGATGTTTTTGGACCTGTTGCGCTCGGCTCATGGGCCGAACCTGTTGCGCGTGAAGGGCATCATCAAGCTGACAGAGACGCCAGAACAGCCGCTGGTGATCCATGGGGTGCAGCACGTGTTTCACCCGCCTGTAAAGCTTGACAAATGGCCCGATGGCGATCAGCGCACCCGTCTGGTTTTCATCACCAAAGATCTGTCTGAGGGCTTTGTGAAGCGCATGTTCGTCGCCTTTGCGGGGGAAGTTCAGTTGGATACGCCGGACCGTAAGGCACTGACGGACAACCCGCTTTCCATCTCCGGGTTTTCAGGCTCTTTCAAGTAAGAGAGCTTACAACGAGAAAAGCCCGCTCCAGCGAAGCGGGCTTTATCTTTTGCCTGTGTGTCCGGACCGTTAGCGGGTTGGGACCGGCACTTCACCGCGGTAATCGTAGAAGCCGCGCTGGGTCTTGCGACCGAGCCAGCCAGCCTCGACATACTTCACGAGAAGCGGACATGGGCGATACTTGGAGTCTGCCAGACCCTCATAGAGCACCTGCATGATGGACAGGCACGTGTCCAGACCGATGAAATCGGCCAGCTGAAGCGGGCCCATCGGGTGGTTGGCCCCAAGGCGCATGGCTGTGTCGATGGCTTCCACGGAGCCAACACCTTCATAGAGGGTGTAAATGGCTTCGTTGATCATTGGCAGCAGAATGCGGTTTACCATGAAGGCTGGGAAGTCTTCGGAAACCGCAACGGTCTTGCCAAGGCGCTCGGTGTAAACGCGAGAGGCTTCAAAGGTCTCATCTTCCGTAGCGATGCCGCGCACCAGCTCCACCAGCTCCATGATCGGAACCGGGTTCATGAAGTGAATGCCGATGAATTTCTCAGGGCGATCCGTGGCTGAGGCCAAACGGGTAATGGAAATGGAGGAGGTGTTGGAGCCGAGAATGGCCTCTGGCTTGAGGACCGGGCACAGGGCCGCGTAGACCTTCCGCTTGACCTGCTCGTTCTCATTGACCGCTTCCACGACCAAATCACAATCAGCCAGGCTGTCGATGTTTACGGACGGCGTGATCAAGCCCATCGCGCGATTGCGATCATCCTCGTTGATTGTTCCCTTACCGATCTGCCGGGCAAGGTTGCCCTCAACAGCTTCGATGCCGGCATCAACCTGATCCTGGGATACGTCGTGCAGGACTACTTCGTAGCCAGCAAGGGCTGAGACATGAGCAATGCCGTTCCCCATCTGGCCTGCGCCGACAACCCCGACCTTTTTAATCTCTAGCACCATCGTACGATCCAAACGCTTTTGGTTTCACAGCTCTAGGAGCTGCCTTGACGTGTTTGCCCATTCATTACAAGAGTTACCCAAAACAGCAAGAACCCCGGAAGGAAAATTAACATTCCGGGGCTCGTCATTAGGTTGTAGACGGGCCTACAGCGATTTTTCAAGCTCTGGAAGAGCTTCAAACAGGTCTGCAACCAGACCGTAGTCCGCTACCTGGAAGATTGGAGCCTCTTCGTCCTTGTTGATTGCAACAATGACTTTGGAGTCCTTCATACCTGCCAAGTGCTGGATTGCACCGGAAATGCCCGCCGCAATGTAAAGCTCTGGCGCAACGACCTTTCCGGTCTGACCCACCTGCCAGTCGTTGGGCGCATAACCCGCATCAACCGCAGCGCGGGACGCGCCGATTGCCGCGCCGAGCTTGTCAGCCACCGGGGTGATCACTTCGTTGAACTTCTCTTCGGAACCGAGGGCACGGCCGCCAGAGATGATCACACGGGCAGAAGCCAGTTCCGGACGGTCAGACTTGGCGATTTCCTCACCGACGAAGGAAGAAATGCCGGTGTCTGATGCCGCTGCAATGCTCTCAACGGCTGCGGAACCACCTTCACCCGCTGCCGCGAAGGACGCGGTACGCACGGTGATGACTTTCTTCGGATCGGTAGACTGGACAGTCTGGATCGCGTTGCCTGCGTAGATCGGACGCTTGAAGGTGTCGGCAGAGTCTACGGCGATGATGTCGGAGATCTGCATGACATCCAGCTTTGCTGCAACGCGAGGCAGGATGTTCTTGCCGTTGGTTGTGGCAGGGGCCACGATTGCATCGTAGCTTCCGGCCAAAGACAGGATCAGCTCTGCCACTGGTTCGGCAAGCTGGTGCTCGTAAGCATCGCCTTCTGCAACCAGAACCTTGGCGGCGCCTTCCAGCTTGGCCGCTGCTTCACCGGCACAGGCACAGCCTTTGCCAGCTACGAGAATGTGCACATCACCGCCCAGTGCCAGCGCGGCTGTAAGCGCCTTGGCAGTTGCGTCGTTCAGTGCAGTGTTGGAATGCTCAGCCACAAGAAGCGTGGTCATCGTGTTCAACTCCTCTTGTTGGGCCTTAAAGAACGCCAGCTTCGTTTTTCAGCTTGTCGACCAGCTCAGCAACGCTTGCCACCTTGACGCCAGCCTGACGGCTTGCCGGTTCAGCGGTGTTGAGAACCTTGAGGCGCGGCGCAATGTCTACGCCGTAGTCCGCCGGGGACTTCTCGTCGATTGGCTTCTTCTTTGCCTTCATGATGTTTGGCAGAGAAGCGTAGCGCGGTTCATTCAGGCGCAGGTCCGTGGTGACGATTGCTGGCATGTTCAGCTTGACCGTCTGCAGACCGCCATCGATTTCACGGGTGACGTCCACGGTGCCTTCACCCAGATCAACCTTGGATGCAAAGGTACCTTGTGCCCAACCCAGCAGAGCTGCGAGCATCTGGCCGGTCTGGTTGGCGTCGTCATCGATTGCCTGCTTGCCGAGGATCACAAGACCCGGCTCTTCGGCTTCAACGATGCCTTTCAGGATCTTGGCAACAGCAAGCGGCTCGGTGGTTTCGTCGGTCTTCACGAGGATGCCGCGATCAGCGCCCATCGCCAGGCCGGTACGGATGGTTTCAGTTGCCTGCTGAGGGCCGATGGAGACAACAACGATTTCGGTTGCCTTGCCAGCCTCTTTCAGACGCAGAGCTTCTTCAACGGCGATCTCGTCAAATGGGTTCATGGACATCTTGACGTTTGCCAGTTCGACGCCAGACCCATCTGCTTTGACACGTACTTTCACGTTGTAGTCGACGACCCGTTTTACGGGCACGAGAATTTTCATTTTCCTTGAACCTCCACCAGAATTGCAATGGCATTGGCGCTGCAGCGATCTGGCTCGCGCTGGTGCAACAGCATCTTGATTTCAACCTACTGCGGAACCCGTTGTGCATTGCAGTTTGGGCTGACGGTAGCCAGCTCAATCAGTACTGTCAACGATGGCCTAGGGTAAATTTCGTGCGGGTTTCAACCAATGTCTAAGGGTTGAAAACCAGATCGCAGAAGTTTGATAGACCTTGGAATGACCTGTGAATACAGAACCTAGACCATCGTTTAACGTAAACGTAAGTTCGTTGACGCAGTTGGCTGGCTCAGCGGTTTTTACCGGCCACCCAGAGCACGTCCGTTTCCCCCTTGTCGTTGGCATAACGCGCTGCAACAAACATCAAGTCAGAAAGGCGGTTGAGGTACTGCAACGCTTCTGCATTGACCTGCTCCTTTTCCCGAAGCGCGGCCACGAGGCGTTCGGCGCGTCGGGACACGGTGCGCGCCTGATGCAGGTAGGCGGAAAGGGCTGAGCCGCCCGGCAGCACGAAAGAGCGCAGCGGTGAAAGCTCGCTGTTGAGCTGATCAATGGTGATTTCGAGAAACTCGACTTGCTTGGCCGTGATGCGCAGCGGCTCATAGCCGAGGTCTTCATCTGTGTGCGGTGTGGCAAGGTCCGCGCCAAGATCGAACAGATCGTTCTGAATGTGGGCCAGTGCCTCATCAAGAGCTGGCATGGCATCAGCCGCGTGAAGGCGGGCCAGACCGATGACGGAATTGGTTTCATCAACGGTGCCGTAGGCTTCGACACGCAGGTCATGTTTTGCCCGGCGCTCACCTGAGCCGAGGGCAGTGGTGCCGTCATCGCCCGTTTTCGTGTAGATCTTGTTCAGTACGACCATCAAGTCCCCCGACCATGCTTGTGTTGTTCTGTTTGGTGATTGGCAGCTTAGCCACGCATGAAATAGATGCTGGCCATGATGAGAATGATTGCTGCAAATTGCAGGATGACGCGCCACCGCATGAGCTGCTGGGAGCGGTTGGCGCTGCCACCGCGCATCATGTTCCATAGCCCCAGTACGAGCACCACTGCAACGGCTGCCACGGCAACCGGGACCATGGTATTGACCACTCCGCCCATGACCTGTTCCTTTCCCTGGACTTCAAGCTGTTAATTCAGGCTTACGATCGCAGCGTTCAGGAGACCGGCAAAGCCTAGCCATAGAAGATAGGGCAGGAAGAGCCAGGCTGCCAATGGACGCCGAATGGCGAATATACGTAAAGTTACGAGGCCTGTTAAGAGCAGGATACCAAGGATTCCAAGGGCAAGTAGGGGCGACTTTAGGCCAAAGAAGCTCAAGGACCACAGGCCGTTGAGAAGCATCTGGAACACAAAGAGCAACTGAAGGCGCAGCTTCTGGCCTTTGTTCGCGCCGGAGCGGTCAAACTCTATGGCGACCCAGATGGCAATGGCAATGAGCGCGTAAAGGGTGGTCCAGACCGGCGCGAACAGCCAGTTGGGCGGGCTGAAGAACGGTTTGGTGAGGCCTGCATACCACTCGGGAATGGCGGGCGCAGTGACCACGCCGCCGTAAAGGCCGGTGGCGTAACACAACAAGACCCAGCCAAGCAGGCGGCTCCAGACTACGCGGTTCTTGAGCTTGGCCTTGGTTTCATCAGAGAAACTGAACATGTGCCTTACGCCTCCTGTTGTTGGGCTTATTCCTCAGCATCTGCCGCACGGATCAGGAACCGGTCGAGCAAGCGGTTCGGCAGAATGCGGCGGAGAACTCCCATGAGATGGGTTGGCACAGTGACGAAGTAACGGGGCTTTGCCTTTTTGGCTTCAATGGCGTGGATCAGCCGATCCACCACCGCTTCTGGCCCCAGTTTGAAACGGGTGGCTCCGCCGCTCTTCAAATGATTGAGGCGGCGATGGTAGGCCGCCTTGAACGGGGAGCGTTCGATCACCGCTTCACCCAACTCGCGGTGGAACATGGCCATGGCGTTTTCGTTGAACTTGCTCTCGATGGGACCCGGCTCAATGAGGCTGACCTGAATGCCCGAGCCATCCAGTTCCATGCGAAGGGTGTCGGTGAGCCCTTCCAGCGCGTATTTCGTGGCGTTGTATGCGCCGCGATACTTCATGGCGATCAGCCCAAGCACTGAGGAACACTGAACAATACGGCCGTGGCGTTGCTGACGCATGACGGGCAGGACGCGGCAGGTGAGATCGTGCCAGCCGAAGAAGTTGGCTTCGAACTGGTCGCGAAAGGCCTCGACAGGCAGATCTTCAACGGCACCGGGGAGAGCGTAGGCCCCGTTGTTGAACAGGGCATCCAAACGTCCGCCGGTTTGCGCCAGCACCGCTTCTACTGCCGCTGCGATGGTCTCCGGCTTTTGGTAATCAAGCAGGAAGGCGTTGAACCCTTCCGCCCGCAAGCGCTCCACGTCCTTTTGCTGGCGGCAGGTGGGATAAACGTCCCAGCCGCGCTCTTTCAAGATCTTGGCAGCGGCATAGCCAATGCCCGTTGAGCAGCCTGTTATGAGGATGCTGCGCCCGGAAACGGTCGGTGCTGACACGAGTTTGCCCCTACGTGGTCGCGAAATGATGAGAAGTGGCTCAGATCGGGTTGCCGATCAGCAGCTTTGGTGTGGTGCCCGTGGTGCCGGCGGCTTCGCCAATGAACATCTTCTTCATGAATGGCATGCGCTCTACCAAGCCCAGACCAAGGTCGCGCACACCGCGCACCACATCCAGATCGTTGGAGAACAGGCGGTTCAGCAAATCGGTTGTGACGCCCATGCGGTAGGTGTCGAACCGGCGCCAGGTCTGATAGCGCTCCAGAATGTGGGCTGCGCCAATGTCGAGGCCAAGGCGGTGGGCATCAACCAACACTTCGGCGAGCGCAGCCACATCCTTGAAGCCGTAGTTGAGGCCCTGACCGGCGATCGGGTGAATGCCGTGGGCGGCGTCACCGGCGAGCACGAAACGGTTGGCGATGAAGGAGCGGGCGAGCGTCAGGCTGAGCGGGAAGGCGGCGCGCGGTCCATCAAGGCGCAGCTCGCCAAGGTGGCGGCCAAAGCGGCGCTCCAGCTCGATTTCGAAGGTGAACTCGTCGCCTTTCACGAGGCGCTCGGCTTCCAGCGTCTTTTCCGTCCAGACGATGGAGGAGCGGTTGCCGGTGAGCGGCAGGATGGCAAATGGGCCCGAGGGCAGGAAGTGCTCTTCGGCGCGGCCGTTATGCGGGCGCTCGTGGGCAACTGTTGTGACAATGCCGGACTGTTTGTAATCCCAGCGGTTGACGGCAATTCCGGCAAGACCGCGCAGCTTGGACTTTACGCCATCGGCGGCCACGAGCAGGCGGGAATGAAGCATTTCGCCGGAGCGCAGGCGGATGGTGACAGAAGCCGCGTCGGTGGAGAAGTCGTCGATGCTCTCTGGTGCGATGATGGTAACACCCTCGCGGACCGCCTCATCATATAGCGCACCAACCATGCGGTTGTTTGGGACCATGTGCGCGAACGGCTCGCCTTCCTCAACTTCACCGTCGAATGTGAGGTATACCGGGCGCACGCTGTCATGAAGCTTGCTGTCCGTGACGATCATGTCGTTGATGGGCTGGGCCTCGGGCTCAAGCTTGTGCCAGACGCCGAGCTGATCCAGCATGCGGGTCGCTGCAGCGGCGATGGCTGAGGCGCGCGGATCATTCTCGATGGCTGAGCGGGGGCGCAGGTCGACCAGAGCGACCTTCATGGAAGGCTCGGACTGCTTCAACGCCAGTGCCAATGACAGACCCACATAACCGCCGCCTCCGATGACCACGTCTAGCATTTCATCAGCAGCGGACATATTTTCTTCACTCATCGGTTTACCTGTGCGTTGTGGGCTGCGCTGTTGGTCCCATTGACTTAAGCTCCACGACCCTGCGTAGTCGTAGGCAACACTTAGTACATATCTGAAGTAGGAATGTCGTTATGACAAGCGCTGTTACAGCTCTTTTGGACATACTTGATCTTGAACCGCTCGAACACAATCTGTTTCGCGGACGCAGTCCACAAGCTGGATGGCAGCGTGTTTTCGGTGGTCAGGTGATCGGTCAAGCCCTTGTGGCGGCTTCGCGAACGGTGGAGGACAGCCGGTCCGTCCATTCGTTGCACGGCTATTTTCTGCGCCCTGGTGATCCTCAGGTGCCGATCATCTACGAGGTGGATCGCATTCGCGACGGCGGCAGCTTTACCACGCGCCGGGTGGTGGCAATCCAGCACGGCAAGGCGATTTTCTCCATGTCGGCGTCGTTCCAGGTGCATGAAGAAGGCATCGAGCACCAGATCGACATGCCGGATGTGCCCAAGCCCGAAGATCTGATCAGCGAGAAAGAGCTCAAGGAGAAGTTCATTGACCACGCGCCCGAGGCGGTGAAGCGCTACTGGCGCCGGGAACGCCCGATTGAGCTGCGTCCGGTGGACTACACCCACTTCCTGAGCAGCAAGAAGTTGCCGCCCTACCAGCATGTCTGGGTGCGGGCGACGGCGCCGCTGCCAGATGATCCGCGTTTGCACCAGTGTGTTCTGGCCTATGCCTCGGACATGACGCTTCTGGATACGGCGCTTTATCCGCATGGCCGTTCCGTGTTTGACAGCAGCCTGCAGGTGGCAAGCCTCGACCACGCCATGTGGTTCCACCGTCCGTTCCGTGCGGACGAATGGTTGCTCTACACGCAGGACAGCCCAACCACCACGGGCGCGCGCGGCTTCAACCGCGGCAGCCTTTATACCCGCGACGGGGTGCTGGTTGCGTCCACTGCGCAGGAAGGTCTGACCCGGTTGCGGGACGATGCAAAGGAAAAGTGAGGGTTATTTCGATATCGAAATGACCGAGGCTCAGAGTCAGCTCTGAGCCTCAATGGCGCGATTGACCAGTTTCAGTGCCTCCGGTGCAGCCCAATCTGCCGGACCATACATGGTGCCGATCTCACAGCCGTCCTCACCAACCATAATAGTGGTTGGCAAGCCCAGTGCGCGGGCCTTGGCCCGTAGGTCGTTGAAGACCTTCATGCTGTTGTCAGAGTAGTAGGCGAGGTGACTGACACCGACCTCCTCAAGGAAGGCGAGTTGCTTGTCGTCGGTATCGTTCCTGTCGACATTGACCGCAATCACGTTGAACACGTCGCCGCCCATCTCGGCCTGCAGGCGGTCCAGATGCGGCATTTCCTTGCGGCAAGGTGCACACCACGTGGCCCAGATGTTCAGGAGCTTGGTTCCTTCAATGTCTGCGAGAGAAATCGGGGTGCCGTCGGCAGTCTTGAAGGTGAGATCGCCTACCGAGAGAGGGTTTTGAGCTGGCAAAAAAGCCGCAACTTCACCGGTCGCGAGCGGTTTCAGCTGGGAGGCAGCCGTCATGGAAGACTGACAGACGTTGGCAGTGGCACTGCCCGCGACTTGCGTTTGATAGAGGTAGATCCCGCCCAGACCGACAATTAATCCGGCCAAACCTGCGACAAGGGCTTTTCGAAGTCCAAAGTTTCCGGTAGTGGTCGAACTCTTCATATCAATTCCCAAAGATTAAGAGGGCGTTACATGAGCAACCGCATGTGGGGCGGTCGGTTTGCCGAGGGACCCGACGCAATCATGGAAGAAATCAATGCGTCTATCGATTTCGACCAAAAGCTGTACAAACAGGATATCGCTGGGTCTCAGGCGCATGTACGCATGTTGGCAGAGCAAGGTATCGTTTCAAGCGATGATGCCGAAAAGATTGTCAACGGTCTAAACACAATCTTGTCAGAGATTGTGGCAGGAACCTTCAAATTTTCGCGTGCGCTGGAAGACATCCACATGAACATTGAGGCACGCCTTGCAGAGCTGATTGGTCCAGCCGCCGGCCGCCTGCACACTGCGCGCTCCCGTAACGACCAGGTGGCAACGGATTTCCGCTTGTGGGTACGGGACACGCTGGATGATCTGGAAGCGCAGCTTACGGAACTGATTCAGACGCTTGCCGAGAAGGCGGAGCTGCATGCGGGCGATGTGATGCCAGGCTTTACGCACCTGCAGTCTGCGCAGCCGGTGACCTTTGGCCACCACATGATGGCGTATGTCGAGATGTTTGCCCGTGACCGGTCCCGTGTCCGCGATGCGCGCGAGCGCATGAACGAGAGCCCGCTGGGCAGCGCCGCCCTTGCGGGTACATCCTTCCCGATTGACCGTGAGATGACCGCCAAGGCGCTGGGCTTTGACCGCCCAACCGCCAACTCTCTGGATGGTGTGTCAGACCGTGACTTCGTGCTGGAAGCGCTGGCAGATGCCTCTATTTGCGCCATGCATCTGTCTCGTCTGGCGGAAGAGATCGTGATCTGGTGTTCTGCACAGTTCAATTTCATCAAGCTTTCCGACAAGTTCTCTACCGGCTCTTCCATCATGCCGCAAAAGAAGAACCCGGATGCCGCTGAACTGGTGCGTGCCAAGACCGGCCGTATTTACGGGGCTTTGAATGCGCTTCTGGTGATGATGAAAGGGCTTCCGCTGACCTATTCCAAGGACATGCAGGAAGACAAGGAGCAGGCGTTTGACGCGCTGCCGAACCTTTCTCTGGCGCTGGCTGCCATGACTGGCATGGTGCGCGACATGGAACCAAACACCAAGGTGATGAAGAAGGCTGCGGGGTCTGGCTACTCCACCGCAACCGACCTGGCGGACTGGTGCGTGCGCGTTTTGGGCATGCCGTTCCGCGATGCACACCATGTGACCGGTGCATTGGTTGCCAAGGCGGTTGAGAAAAATGTGGAGTTGCATAAGCTCACACTGGAAGAGATGCAGAGCGTGGAGCCAAACATCACGGATGATGTGTACAGTGTTCTGTCTGTCGACAAGTCCGTGCGTAGCCGCGTCAGCTATGGGGGCACCAGTCCGGTGAACGTGCGCAAACAAGCGCGCCGGTGGCTGAAGCAGTTGGAACGTGAGGCGAAACGGTCCTGAATCTTTACAGAAACTGGACCCTTGATGTTCGCCAAAAAGCGATGCATGGAATAACCAGTTGGCCCCGGAGAAATTCAGGGGTCAGCGTCCGGCAGGCGAACACGGTTTAATGATGGGATAGCCATCAACTGGAGTTATGAAGAGAATGAGCAGTCAATTCTCGAAGGTCGCGCCGAAACTGGTCACTGTTGCTGTGGTGGCTGGTCTTGCCATGAGCGTGGCAGCTTGCGGGCGTAAAGGAAGTCTCGAGCCGGTTCGTGCGGAAGCGCCGCAGACGCAGGATCAGGCCGTGGTTTCCAAAACACCGGAGGCCCCTGAGGTCAAGGAACAGAAGTCCTTTTTTCTGGATCCGCTGATCGACCCGGGCCTCTAGTCGCTTTTCGGCCTATCAAGTGAGGGGATAGGCCATCTAGAGGATCTGGCAGTGCATCACTTCACTTACAAGAACGGCGCGTTGTTCGCCGAAGGTGTGTCTGTTCCCGAAATCGCCGAGAGCGTGGGAACTCCATTCTATTGTTATTCACGCGCGACGCTTGAACGCCATTTTGGTGTTTTCAAGGAAGCCTTTGCCAGCGTGGATCATCTTGTTTGTTATGCACTGAAAGCGAACTCCAACCTTGCCGTGTTGAAACTGCTCGCCAATCTGGGGGCGGGCATGGACGTGGTCTCTGAAGGAGAGCTGCGCCGTGCGCTGACCGCGGGTGTGGCCCCTCAAAAGATCGTTTTCTCCGGTGTGGGCAAGACCCGCGCGGAAATGCGGTTTGCGCTTGAGGCAGGTATCCTGTGCTTCAATGTGGAGTCCGAGCCGGAACTGAAGCGGCTTTCACAGGTCGCCAGCGCCATGGGCAAGGTGGCGCCGGTATCCTTGCGCATCAACCCGGATGTTGATGCCCAGACCCACGCCAAGATCTCCACCGGCAAGGCGGAAAACAAGTTCGGCATTCCGTGGCAGCGCGCCCGGGAAGTCTATGGACACGCCGCTGCACTGCCGGGCCTCAAGGTGACCGGCATCGACATGCACATCGGGTCGCAGATCACCACACTGGAACCCTTTGACAGCGCATTCTCTCGCCTTGGTGAGCTGATTGAAACGCTGAAGGCAGATGGCCACGAGATTGAGCACGTGGACGTGGGCGGCGGCCTTGGTATCCCTTATTCTGATGAGATGCACGCCCCTGATCCCCTTGCCTATGCTGAAGTGGTGCGCAAGCACGTCGAAAAACTCGGTTGCAAGGTGATCTTCGAGCCGGGCCGCATGATTGCGGGCAACGCGGGCATTCTGGTGACAGAGACGATCTACGTGAAAGAAGGCGAAGCAAAGAACTTCGTTATCGTGGATGCAGCCATGAATGATCTTATTCGGCCAACGCTTTACGAAGCGCATCACGATGTGGGTGCGGTGAGCGAAGCGCGCCAGAACGGTCCGACAATGAAGGCGGATGTGGTGGGACCGGTTTGCGAGACCGGCGATTACATTGCGCTCGACCGAGAGATGCCCAAAGTTGAGGAGGGCGACCTGATTGCGGTGTACTCCGCCGGGGCCTATGGCGCGACCCAATCTTCCACCTACAACACCCGTTTGTTGGTGCCAGAGGTCATGGTGGACGGCGACAAGTTTGCCGTGATCCGCAAGCGCCAAACCTATGAAGAGCTGTTGGGCCAAGACGTTATGCCGGAGTGGCTCACTGAAAACTGATAGGCCGAAGAAACTTTCCTAGCGGAAGTTAATTGCTCCTTGTCACTGATCGCCCTATGCTCCACGTTAAAAGAGATAATAAGCGATCAGTGAGGCCCCGTGGCAGATAAGGCTCCGCAAGAAACACAGACCGCTCCACATCGGCGTTCTCATTCGGCGCTGGCCCTCCTGTTTTCGCGCAGCCTAGATGGACAGGTCTATCGGCTTCAGGTGCGAGCCGGAGCCTATCAGCTTTTCGAGCAGGTATGGCCCAATCTGGTGCCGCCTGCCATTCTCGCCGTTTTTTACATTGCCATCAGCTTTCTGGGCGTCTGGGCCTATTTGCCTTGGTTCCTCTCAGGGCTGGTCGCGGTCGGGTTCATAGCAGGCGGTCTGTGGTTAGCCCGCGGCCTGCTCGCGGTGCGGCTGCCGACGCGCACCCAGGCTATCCGCCGGATAGAGCAATCCAGCGGCCTTTCTCATGCGCCGCTGCAATCTCTGGAAGATACCATCGCTCTTGGCCGGGATGACCCGGCGTCCCAAGCGCTCTGGGCGTTTCATCAGAAGAAGCTTTTGGAACGGGTGAGGGCGCTCAAGGTAGACGGCCCCAAGACCAGAGGCTTTCTGAAAGACCCATATGGGCTGCGCGCGCTGGCGGCCATGGTGCTGGTGGTGGCGGTCGCTGTTTCCGGGCCTGATCGGTGGAACACCTTGAGCCAGCCGTTCAGTCTGGGCCCTGCCGGGACGCAAATACCACCTCGTATTGATGCTTGGGTGACGCCGCCTGCCTACACCGGAGAAGCGCCGATTTTCCTTAGCGGGGTGGCGCAGGACCTGCGCGATGCCAACACGCCGTTTACCGTGCCCGAGGGCAGCGAACTCTTGGTGCGGGTACAAAACGGCCCGGACCTTGAAGTGGTGCTTGAAGGCGGGGCTGCGGAAGCGCTCACTCAGGATGAGGATGAAGCGGACAAGATCAACACCGGTGCCCGTGAGTGGCAGTTCAAGCTGACTGAGAACGTGGAGGTGGCCGTAAAGGATGGCGGTGACACCGCGCAGCTGTGGCGGTTTGCCGTGCAGCCGGACAGGGCGCCCTCCATTGCCTATCTGGCAGACCCGGAGCCGCAGCTTTCCGGCAGCTTGCGGTTTCAGTACACCATCAGTGATGATTATGGCGTGGCCTCTGCCAGTGCCGTCATCCAGCAACGCCCTGACTCGCGCAATCTGCAATCTGATCCACGTCCGCTGATCGAAGCGCCAGACATAGACCTGTCGCTGCCAGCACGCCCTGCCACCGAGGGCAATGGCGAAACCTTCAAGGACCTGACGGCGCATCCTTGGGCGGGCTCTGAGGTCAACATTCAGCTTCAGGCGCGCGATCAAGCAGGCAAGATGGGCGTTTCCGAACAGCTGGCGGTGGTGTTGCCGGAGCGGCGCTTTTCCAAACCACTTGCACGGGCGGTTGTGGAGCAGCGCCGTGAGCTGGCCATGGACGCCAACCAGCATGTTCAGGTGATTGATGCGTTTGATGCGTTGATGATTGCGCCGGAAGAGTTCATTGACGACGCTGGCATTTATCTGCCGTTGCGGTTGGCCTATCGCCAGCTTGTGGCCGCTGAGACGGACGACGAACTGCGTGCGGTGATCGAGGTCCTCTGGACATTGGCGCTCGCCATTGAGGATGGGGATCTGTCTGTGGCCGAGCAGGCCCTGCGAGATGCGCAGGAGGAGCTGCGACGTGCCTTGGAAGAGGGCGCGTCGGAAGAAGAGATTGCCCGGCTTATGGACAACCTGCGCAACGCTTTGCAGGAGTACCTGCAGGCCTTGATGCAACAGATGCAGCAGAACCCGCAGGCCATGCAGCAGATGCCCATGGACCCGAACATGCAGCAGATCAATCCGCAGGATTTGGATGAGATGATGCGGCGCATGGAAGAGCTGGCCCGTCAGGGCTCTCTGGAAGCGGCGCGCGAGCTGCTTTCCCAGATGCAGCAAATGCTTGAAAACCTGCAAACCGCTCGGCCGCAGGCTCCCAGCCAGCAACAACAGCAGATGATGGAGACCCTGAACCAGCTTGGCGAGATGATCCAGCGCCAGCAAGAGCTGATGGATGACACCCACCAGTATGCGCCCAACAAGCAGGACGACCGGATGCGGTCTTACCCAAACCAGTCTGGCGAGCCCATGAGCCCGGAAGAGCTTGAGCAGGCTCTGCAGCAACTGCAACGCCAGCAGGGCGATCTTTCCGATCAATTGCAGCAAATGCTTGATGAGTTGGCGAACAACGGCATGGGCCAGAACGACCAGCTGGAAGGGGCTGGCGAGTCCATGGATGATGCCCGCGGCGCGTTGGGCCAGTCGGAACCAGGGCAAGCGCTGGGCGATCAAGGGCGTGCTCTGGAGCAGTTGCGCCAAGGCGCGCAGCAGCTGGCCGAGCAAATGGCGGGTGAGGGCAACGGCCCGGGCATGACGCAGAACTCGCCGTTCAGTCAGGACCCATTGGGGCGGATGCGCCGGACAGAGGGGCCAGACTTTGGCGACCAAGTGAAGGTGCCCGATGAAATTGACATTCAGCGTGCTCGGCGCATTCTTGAAGAGTTGCGGCGCCGGTTCTCCGATCCGGAAAGACCGGAGCTTGAGCTGGACTATCTGGAGCGCCTGCTCAAACGCTATTGAAACTGAGCATCGCGCTTAAACGAAAAAGCCGCCTCATGTGGGCGGCTCAGATTGATGACAAACCCCGTCATATTTTTGGCGGGGTTTTCGTTTTTTAGGTCTGCGGCGCGGCCTAAAACTACCCCTTGCGACTTACGCCGCCGTAGCTTGTGTTTTGGTGTTCATA